>JBKGYE010000005.1:0-52215 GCA_046546255.1 Halorhodospira sp.
CCCCTGCTGCACCTACCGTCATCCCCCGGGCTGCGTTAAAGTCTCCCCAGCGTTTCCCGGATGGAGCCTCCCTACATGGCGATGCCACCCCCGAGCGTCGACCGGACCAACCACTTCCCTAGCATTCACCGTTCGGTCCCCTTCGGCCCCTCTCACAGCCACTGACACCAGGCAAGGAACTGCCGGGGACAACCGCTATGGACCTGCAGCTACTGGCCAATGAGATCGGCTCCCACCTCTTCCATGAGCACCACGATGCTGTCTTGGTACTCGATGCGGAGCAGCGGATCTACACCCTCAACAAGGCGGCTGAGTCTCTGTTCCAGTGCACCGCCCAGGAACTCTCCGGGGAGCCTTTGGACCAGCTGCTACCACCGGAGACAGTGAGCCGACACCGAGAGCACATCCGGCACCGCACCGAGCAGAACCGCACCACGGTCCGCGCCATGAACCAGCGACAGCCGATCCGTGCCCAACGACCCGACGGCACCCAATTCCCTGCCGAAGCCACCATCGGTATCCATTGGCACCAGGGCCAGCCGTACTATTTCGCCATCCTTCGCGACCTGACCCAGCGCATCGAGCACGAGCAGGCACTGCTCCAGCAGCGCAACCTCTACAGGGCGCTAAGCCGTAGCAACCATCTGCTCATTCGCAGCCCCACCCCCGAGGAGCTTTACCACGAGCTATGCCGGATTGTGGTCGCTTCGGGCGCGGTATCGCTGGCCTGGATTGGCCTTATCGACGAGACTGGAAAGGTCTATCCAGTAGCCTCCCACGGCGAGGCCCGCCGTTACGCCGATGCCCTTGAGATCACCACGCATGCCGAAGAGGCGGCAGGCCAAGGCATGGTCGGCCAAGCCATTCGGCAAGAGCACCACGTCGTCATCTCCCACTTGAGCCGGGACCCATGTATGCAGCCCTGGCAACAGCGGGCCCGCGCCTGGGGCCTGGAGGCCGGCGGATCCTTCCCGATCACCCGCGGCGGGACCGTCGTCGGGGCACTGAACATCTATGCCCGGCAACCAACCTTTTTCACCGAAGAGATTGTCGAGCTCTTCAACGAACTCGCCGCTGACGTCAGCTCCGCCCTGGAGCGCCACGACGACCGCCTGCGGATCAAGGCGCTGAGCTACAGCCACTTCGTCACCGGCCTGCCCAACCGGACCAGCCTGAAGCAGCGCCTAGAGCAGGAAATGGAGCGAATCCAGCACCAACAGGATGGTGGTGCGGTGATCATGATTGACATCGATGGCTTCAAGGCTATTAACGACTCCCTTGGCTACCGTTTCGGGGATGAGGCCCTACGAGCAGTCGCCAAGCGCATCCGGAGCCAGCTTGATGGTGACAGCATGATCGCCCATATCGGGGGAGACGAGTTCGTCGTCCTGCTCGCCGATCGCCCCGCCGAAGAGGCCGAGGTCGCTGTGGAGAGCCACCGGATCGCCGAACTCATCCGCCGAAGTTTCCTGGTGCCGCTGAGGGTTGGCGAGCGTGAGCTGCAACTGACTGCCTCCCTGGGGATCAGTCTCTTCCCGCGCCACGAGCAGGAATACACCACCGCTATGGAAGCAGACGGGCTCGCAGAGGGGCTCCTCCAGGAGGTTAGCCTGGCCCTCGCCCGTGCCAAGGGGGAAGGTGGTAACCAGGTACGCTTCTTCAATCCCCAGCTGCGCCAACAGGCTGAGCGCCACATCCACCTGACCGAAGCGCTGCGCCTCGCCCCAGAACGCCATGAGCTCGCTGTCGCCTACCAACCGCTGTGTGATCTTGCTTCGGGCCAGGTCATCGGCCTAGAGGCCCTGATGCGCTGGCATCACCCCGAGACGGGCCAGGTATCACCGGCCGAGTTCATCCCCATCGCCGAACGCAGCGGGCTGATCAACGACCTGAGTGACTGGATCCTCGAACAGGTCCTGCAGCAAATCGCCGTCTGGAGAAAAGAAGGGATCGCCCCCCTCCCCTTGGGAGTCGCGATCAACGTCAGCCCGGCACAGTTCAAGCAGGACCGCTGGGTTGAAAGCGTGCGCACTCAGCTGCGCCAATCGGGGATCCAGGGGCGCTGCCTCAAGCTAGAGGTCACCGAGACACTGCTGATGGAGAACGTCGAGACGGCGCTGGACAAGATGAATGAGCTACGCGAACTCGGCGTACACTTCGCCCTGGATGATTTCGGTACTGGCTATTCCTCGCTAGCCTATCTCCAGCGCCTGCCGCTGGACTACCTAAAGGTCGACCGTTCCTTTATCCAGGGGATCGGCCAAGAGGCGGCCGTTGAGAGCATCATTGACGCCATCCTAGCGCTGTCCGCGAGCCTTGAGGTCCAGGTCATCGCCGAGGGGGTGGAGACCGCCGAGCAAGCGGCCTTTTTACGCCGGCGTGGCTGTGATATCGGCCAGGGCTTCTACTGGGCCCCGCCCTTGGCACCCGAGGCGCTCACCCCCCTCCTGCCAAGACGCCCCACACCCTGAAAAACCTACGGCAAGCCTTTTCAGCCGCAGCAGGAACAGGAAAAGGCAGCCAGACTACCGATAGGTCACTGCCTGCTGCCTCAGCGACCAGGCCCGAGACCAACCTAAGACGCACACTATCCCCAGCCACGACGCCTTGCCGCAAGCTAACAGAGGCCTCAAGATCAAGGGCACCCCCATGGCAAGGTCGGAAGCAGCCCTATGAGAGATCACTACGCACCGCTTGGCACAGTCCCGCAGCAGCTACCGGTGCTCCTGGTCGCGCGCCATGAGCAAGGTCCTTGGTTGGTGGCCGAGCTTGAACCGCTCCGGACCCTGGAGGATGCTCGGGCAGCTGCCAGACAGGCAGGCTACACCCTGCTCAGCGAGGAGGAAGGGGGGCTCGGGCTGACCACCGCCGAATGGGATGGGCGCCTGGCCCATCTGCTCGTCGTATCACCCTGAAGGAGCGGTTATGCACGAGGAGGCCATTGACCCGGCTGTCACCCTGCGGCGGGTGCGTGAGCGCACGCCGCTGATTCACAACATCACCAACCTCGTCGCCATGGGGTCCATGGCCAACATCCTGCTGGCCACCGGCGCCTCGCCGGCGATGGCCCATGCCCGCGAAGAGGCCAGCGAACTCACGGTACTCGCCGCAGCACTGACCATCAACATCGGCACACCATCGCCGCACTGGGTAATGGCCATGAAAGAGGCCGCCGGTACGGCCTCTGAACGGGCCCTCCCCTGGGTGCTTGATCCGGTAGCGGTCGGCGCCACTGCCTACCGACACCTGACCGCCGAGGCGCTGCTAGAGCATCGTCCGGACGTCATCCGGGGCAACGCCTCGGAGATCCTGGCCCTCTCAGGGATTGCCTTGCACAGCGGACGCGGCGTGGACAGCACGGACTCCACACGCCACGCCGAGGAGGCAGCCCGCCGCCTGGCCGAGAAGAGCCACAGCGTCGTCGCTGTAACCGGCTCCACGGATTTCGTGACCGACGGCGAACGCGGGATCTGGGTCCATGGGGGGCACCCGCTGATGCCCTGTATCAGCACGCTCGGTTGTGGGCTGACCGGTGTCGTAGCCGCTTTTGTCGCAGCGGATCGCGAGGCTGCCACCGGGGATGCTGACCCCCTGCTCGCCACGGCCTCCGCCCTCGCCTACTACGCTACAGCCGGTGAGCAGGCAGCAACCAACGCCTCCGGGCCCGGCAGCTTCTTCGTGGCCTTCCTCGACGCGCTCTACGGGCTACAGACCCCGAGCCTCCAAGGACGATGCAGCACAGCCCCGGACTAATCCCTCCGTGCTAGCCGCTACCCGCACCGCCGCGGTGGTGGCCCGGCCAGCGCCTTGCCACCACTTGCGGCATCTCCTCAACCAGATCGATGAGCTGCTCACGGTCTTCTTCCACTTGGCGCTGGTACGTGATATCGAGGAGCACGCTGCGGTAGCGCGGCTCGGTCTCACTACAGCCAAGTTCAGGCACGGTCTCCATGTGCACCCGGCGGCGCAGCGGGCAATGATCGCAGTGCAACACCAGCTCGGTAACCAGCCGTTCGCACCCGGGCGACAGTGCACGCCGGTGCAGGAACCACTGATCTTGGGCACTGGCAGCGACAAAGTCCGCCATAGCCTGACCTTCTAGCTCCATGCCCTGCACAGCGCCGAGCAGCCCGGCGGCCGTCTCGTTGGCGCCGCGGATCACCCCGTCGCCATCGAGGATCAGGTAGCCGACCGGGGCCCGCTCGAACAGATCGCGGTAGCTGTCCCGCGCCGCCGCAAGCTCTTCGCGCGCCTGCTGCAACTCCTCATTCTGGATGGTGAGCTCAACCTGGTGCAGCAGCAGTTCCTCATAGAGCGCCTGGCTATCGGCGGGGGTGAGACGGGCGAAGTCCACCTCCATGCCAGTCTGCTGCATCCGCGCCCGGGCCTGTTCGCGCAGGTGGCGCATCTCGCGCTCCTCTTGCCGTCCTTTTGGCTCACTGCTCGATTCTTTGCCCATGGGTCAGCCCGCCTTTTCAGGATCAGAGGGGGGATCCGGCTCTATGGCCAGCAGGATCATGCCGAGACGCTCGGCCTCGCCGTGTAACTGGCGACCATTGAGGCGGCACTCACGCTCGGCATCACCGAGACGAACGCGCAGGCAGAAGCCTTCAAAGACCCGCTCAGCGGGGAGGACCTCCCGGAGCAGGGCCCGTAACTGGGGGTCATCCCAAGCCCCTTGATTCAGGGCCAGGAAGCTACACCCTTCCACAGCGGATGGCTCAAGACCCATCAGAGTATAGAAGCTACGATTGGCGGAGACCACGTCCAACCGCTCATCGAGGATGACAAGCGGCTGGGGCACAGTCTGCACAATCTCCTGGAAATAGGCCGCTAGGGCTTCCTGATCCTTGGCCTTCTTGTGGTCCCGGAAGGTGCAGACCAAGCCGCGAATGACGTTCTGCATGGTCCGATAGGGCATGATCCGCAGCACGTACCAATACCCCTCCCGGGTTCGGACCTCAACCTCCTTGGGGGTCAGGGTATCGAGCACCTCCTCGGCATCCTCGACCAGGCGATCGTACTCCAGGTTGGTGGCCAGCTCGCTGATCGGGCGCCCCACGTCCGAAGGCCGCAGGGCGACTAGGCGACGGGCTGCCACCGTGAAGCGCTTGATAGTGAGGTCCTCGCCGAGGAAGAGGGTAGCCACATCGGTGCTATCGAGGAGGTTCTTCATATCGTCATTGGCCTCGGAGAGCTCACTGACCTTGGCCTCAAGCTCCGTATTCACCGTACGCAGCTCCTCATTCAGCGACTCCACCTCCTCCTTGGCCACCTCCAGCTCCTCGTTACTGCTCTGCAGCTCCTCGTTCATGGACTGCAGCTCTTCATTCATCGACTGCAGTTCCTCGTTGGAGGCCTGCAGCTCCTCCACCGTGATCTGCTTATCCTGGCGTACCGCCTCCAGCTCCTGCTGGAGGCTACGCTGCCCGTCCTCCGTGCCGATCTCTGTAACCGGTAGATACCGCTGCTCACCCCCAGGCGCCTCTTCCTGCAGCTTCTCCTCATGAGCGATGAAGCTGACCAGCCGCAACCCCCGCAACAACTGCGGCATGCGCAACCGCACGGCGACCACTTCCACGGTTTCCACCTCGCCATCGGCGTGCACGCGAGCCAGGCGAGAAACCCGCTCGCCCTCGTGCTGATTCGCCTCGCTGAGCACCCGGTTCAGGTAGGCGCGCAGCCCGTGGCGCGCCATATCGAGGATCCTGTACTGCACCAGCCCAGGGGCCGGCTCGAGGTAGCGGCCGGTGCTGCCATGGACGAAGACGACCTCCCCCCGGTCATTCACCAGCACGCTCGGAGGGGCATACTGACTAGCGAGGAACCGCTCGACCGCTCGCATCAGCTCCGGGCCGCGTCCGCTAGCACCACCACCTGCCTCCGAGGAGGGTGCTGTCAGCGCACCCGCAGCGGTCCAGGAGCGCGCCGGGAGCGCCGGCAAACGACCGCTGTGGGCGGTGTCGAGACGCCGGTAGAGGCGCGCTTTCTGATCCACCTCTTCCATGGCGTCGCCCGCCGACTCAGAAGGCCCCAGCAACAGCAGTCCCCGCTCTACCAAGCTGTATTGCAGCAGCGGGAAAAACTGGCTCTGCAGCTCCTTGCTCAGATAGATGAGCAGATTGCGACAGGTGATCAGGTCAATACGGGTGAATGGTGAATCGTGCAGGATGTTGTGCTCGGCGAAGACGAGCAAATCGCGCAGCTCCTTGCGCACTTGATAGCCCTCCTCATCGAGGGTGAAGTATCGATTCAGGTACGCCAGTGGCACGTCCTCACCAATCCCTACCGAGTAGCGTCCCGCACGGGCGATCTCCAAGGCATCCCGATCCACATCCGAGGCGAAGATCTGCACAGGCACTGGCCGCTCCATCTGCGCCACGCACTCCTGGACAACCATGCCCAGGGTGTACGCCTCCTCGCCGGTGGCACAGCCCACCACCCATGCCCGGAAGCTGCGCCCGCTGGGTACCTGGCGCAGCAGCTCCTGCAGCGGACCGGCGGCCAACGCCTGCCACACCTCTGGATCGCGAAAGAATTGCGTGACGCTGATCAGGACCTCCTTGAACAGGAGATCTACCTCTGTCGGGCTGGACTGCAGCAGCGTTGCGTAGGCCTCCGCCTCCTCGATCTGGTGCAGGCTCATCCGTCGCTGTAGCCGCCGCAGCAGGGTGCTCCGCTTATAGCCGGTAAAATCATGCCCAGTCCGCTGCTGAACCAGGCGGAGGATACGCTCTAGGGTGGGCTCGGCAATCTCCGCCAGCTCTTCCCCGGAGCCACTGCGCTGGCGGGCCGTGAGATAGCCGAGCAAGCTTGCGGGCATGCTGGCCGGATCGAGGATAAAGTCCACCTGCCCGTCATGGATCGCGCTGCTGGGCATGCCATCAAAGCGCGCCGAATCCGGCGACTGGACCATGGTCATCCCGCCACAGCGCTTGATCTCCCGCAGTCCGAGCGTCCCGTCACTGCCCGTCCCGGAAAGCACGATGCCGATGGCCCGCGCCCCCACCTGCTCGGCGAGGGCACGAAAGAACACATCGACGGAATGCCGGGCACCGCCGCCACCGCCACGGGTCCCAGGGTCCTGGGCACGCTGCCGTAGCTGCCCCTGATGCACAATCCACTCTTGGCCAGCACTGGGCATAACCACGTAGACCCGGTCCGGGCAGAGCGGCTCTCCTTCGCGCGCCTCCACCACCGGGAGGAGCGACACATGCCCGAGGATTTCGGCGAGCATGCTGGCCCGCCCTACCGGATGGTGGGTGATGACCACATAGGCCACGCCCGCACCATCCGGCAGCGCCTCCAGCAAGGCCTGTAGCGCCTCCAGAGAACCGGCGGAACCGCCGACCCCGGCAACATAACGGGCGATCTCCTCCTCTGCAGCCTGGGGAGGCTCGCTCGACATGCCCTCTTCTCCTTTTATGGATTGCCATTCTCCCGGCCGCGCAACCGACCTGCGGGGACACGGTGGACCGGCAGCCCTTCCGCTCAAGATGCACGCCTCCTCCCTTCTGCGGGAGGCGCCCGTACAGGGCGCCAGAGATGGCGTGGGATCAGTCGTAGTTCGTGCTCAGCGGCTGCGAGAACCGGAAGTCCAGCTCGCGCATGATCGTCCGGAATTTCTCATGCAAGCGCTCTTCGTCCTCCCCCCCGATGAACAGCTCCGCGATCTCGTAGCTGTAGCTATCCTGGCCACGCAGATCGGAGAGGGCCATGCCCTCGACCACATGGACCTGGATCGACAGCTCGGGATAGGCCATCTCCAAGGCGTGGAGCTGGGCGGCATCCGGTACTCGAAGCACCCGGGCATCACCATAGACCCGGGGCATGAACTTCGCCGCCATGGGATAACGCCCTTGAGTACGGGGGAAATGCGGATGACGCCCGAGGCACAGCTCGATGGCCACCTCGTGGTGCGAGGCGCCGGTGGCGATCTCGAAGATCGGGCAGTGGGACTTGGAGATGCGGGGATTCACCTCAAGCAGCCAGATCCGGTCCAGATCCTCGTCCCAGAAGAACTCCATGTTGAACGGGCTCTGGTCCAAGCCGATGTAGGTGAGCAGTCGCCGGGCATACCCCTTCATCCGTTCCTGGACCGAAGCGGGCAAGCCAGAGGGGTACTGGTAGCTGACGAAGCTCACCTCATTACGCCCGCGTAGGGAGTCGAGGATTGCGTAGGTCACCACCTCGCCATGGTGGACATAGCCTTCAAGGGTACACAGTCGGCCCTGGATGATCCCCTCGGCCACAACGGTCGCCCCACTACCGCCCCGGGGCAATTGGCCCGGATCGGTGACCAGGTCCGTAAACACACGGAATGGCTCCGAGAAGACGTGGATACCCTCACGGATCGCCGCCATGGCCTCGCGGAACTGCGTCTCGCTCTCGATTCGGAAGCCGAGATACGAGGAGAACGCCACCGCCGGCTTGAGCCAAAACGGATAGGGCAGGCGTAGCTCGGCAACCGGATCCGCACAGTCGGCATCGATACCCTGGAAGGCGGGCGTGCACTCCGGCACCGCCGCCTCGCAGGCTAGCCGGTTCCAGTACTTATTCTCACAGTAGAGGACACTTTCCAAAGTAGGGGTCGGCACGCCGTACTCTTGGCGCAGCAAAGGCAACAGCGAGGTGGTGGGGAAGTCCCAGTGGCCGATAATCGCATCGACACCCGGGGCTTGATCGAGGTCCTTACGCATCTCCCTGAGAAGCGCCAGGATATCGTAGCGCTCGGGCAAGACGATGGCATCGTAATCGCCTAGCGCGTGAAAAGTGTAGCGGTCGCTGTCACGGACTGTCTGCAGGCTCTTCAGATGGAAAGCGTCGAGGCCGATGACGTGGATGTGCTTGGGATCGGGCATGGATGTCCTCGGGGCTGCCAATGGTCACGTCTCCACGACAGGTCCCTGGAAAGGGTAGTGCATAGCATAGTCGGCGGCCACCTCGGGTATCGCGCCCGCTCAATCTGCGCCCGGGGCCTGCTCGATACGCTCCAGCCGAGTGCGCTGAGCGTGATGCTCAGCACGAATGGTCACGGTGCGTACTGGCAGGCCGTCCCAGTCCTCAGCCATGTACCAACGCGCTGCTTTTTGCCGCGACGGATCCTGCCGGGCCAGGCGGACCACGCGGAAGGTACCGGCCGGCGTGCGCACCGTCTGCCGCCCCTCGACCCGGAAGGTAACCTCCTCGGTCTTGCCCTCGCGATTGACCACTTGGTGGCTGAGCGCCTCATAGCGCTCAGCCTCAAGCGCCTCCTGCATCAGCTGCCAGCGATGGGTGAGGGGGTCCAGGGTCCCTGCCGGCACGGCGACCTCATCGCCCTCAGCCTCACCCCCGTCATCACCGTCCTCCGGCGCCTCGCCATTGAAACGAGCCGAGAGGGTGGTCGTCGCCTCGGTCTCCTCAAAAGCAGCCTCGACATCCTCTTCCCCCGACGGCAGGAAGACAGTCGCGGTGCGCACCTCGTAGCGCTCTGGCTGGGGGAGATCATCCTCCAAGGCACCCTCGCTCACCTCACGCGTACGACGGATCCGTCGATCTCCCTCATAGCCGCCGCCGGCGGGGTTCTGCCGGTGCTCCCGGATCCGCGTGATGCGGTAGGTATCGTCGTCTGCCTCAAGGGCCCATTCGAGGGTCTCGTGCCCCTGCCGCTCGCCGCCCTCGAGAAGGATATAGCGGGCACTGCCGCTCTCGGGCAGCTCGTCGGCAGCGGATACGGGGGGGGCAACGACCAGGCCCACCGCTACGAGCAACAGGGTCGGCAAGGGGGCGACGGTGGAGCAGCCGGAGGGTGTGCGCATCAGGACCGCCCGGCTCTTGCCTACATCCCTTGATAGCCAGGACCGTCACCACCCTGGGGTACAGTCCAGACAATGTTGTGCGCCGGATCCTTGATCTCGCACGCCTTGCAGTGCAGACAGTTGATGGCATCGATGCGCAGCCGGCGCTGCCCCTGCCCGCTCAGCTCATAGGTGTAGACACCAGCCGGGCAGTAACGCTCCTCCGGCCCATCGTAGACCGCCCAATTGACCCGCAGCGGCAAGGCCGGATCACGCAGCACCAGATGGCAAGGCTGATCCTCCTGGTGACTCACATTGGCGAGGAAGATAGAAGAGCTCCGGTCGAAGGTCAGCTTCCCATCCGGCTTGGGATAGGTCATCCGCCGACAGCGCGCGGCCGCCCGCAGATGGCGGTAATCGGGTAGCTGACGGCCGAAGGTCCATGGCGCTCGCCCACGGAGCAGGTAGGTCTCCGCGGCGGCGTACGCCAGCCCCGGCAGCAGCCCCCAGCGAAACGCCGGCCGGAGGTTGCGCACAGGGTAGAGTTCCGTCTTCAGCCAGCTCGACGCCACCCGCTGGCTCAGGCTTTGCGCTTCACCCGCGTCACTAGCCAGGGCGGCCTGTACCGCCTCGGCGGCCAGCAGCCCCGACTTCATGGCCGTATGGATGCCCTTGATCTTGGGGACATTGACAAAGCCGGCGGTATCACCAGCCAAGACCCCCCCGGGAAAACTCAGCCGCGGCAAGCTCTGCCAGCCTCCCTCCGGCAGGACCCGGGCACCGTAGCCGATCCGTCGCCCCTCCTTGAGCAAGGAGCGGAACGCCGGGTGGGTCTTCAGCCGCTGAAACTCCTCGAACGGATCCAGGTAGGGATTCTCGTAGTCGAGCCCGACCACCAGGCCGATCGCCACCCGACCACCATCCAGGTGGTAGAGGAAGCTGCCGCCGTAGGTGAACTGATCCAGTGGCCAACCGACCGTATGCTCGACCTGGCCGGGCCGGTGGCGGGCTGCCGGCACCTCCCAGAGCTCCTTCAGGCCTAGGGCGTAGGTCTGGGCCTGGGCGTGACGGCGCAGATCGAACTGCGCCATGGCCTCTTGGGCCAGCGAGCCGTGGGCACCCTCAGCGAGGATCGTCTGCCGGGCACGGATCTCCACGCCAGGCTCGAACGCCGGCCCTGGGGTACCATCAGCCTGGCGGCCCAGGTCCGGGGTGGCGACACCGCAGACAGCACCCTGCTCGTCATAGAGCAGCTCGGCCCCCGGGAAGCCAGGATAGATCTCTACCCCGGCGGCCTCGGCCTCGGTAGCCAGCCACTGACAGAGCTCACCAAGGCTGCCGACGTAGTTACCGTGGTTGTCCATCTGCGGCGGTGTCGGCAGCGTCCAGGCACGGCGGCGGGTGAGGTAGTGCAGCGCCTCGCCGGCCGCAGGCACCCCCACCGGCGCCCCCCGCTCGCGCCAGTCCGGCAGCAGCTCATCCAGGGCGCGTGTTTCCAGAGCGGCTCCAGAGAGGAGGTGCGCACCGACGGTTGCCCCCTTCTCCAGCAGGCAAACCGTCGGCGGCGTACCCTCCTCTGCCCTTGCCCGACGGACCAGATGGAGGGCGGCAGCCAGGCCAGCGGGTCCGCCACCAACCACCACCACATCGTAGGTCAGCGCCTCGCGCTCTACCGCCTGCTGAACCAAGCCCTGTCTCCTTCGTCGTGCCTGCCTACCTACCTTACCAGTGGCCGTCCGCGACGGCCTCCAGCTCGTCGCTGCCACCGAGGACCGCTGGGGTGTAGCCGTGCACCCGAGGCAGGATGTGGCGCATGTAGAAACGGGCGCTGTGCAGCTTCGCTGTATAGCGCTCCACATCTTCGCAGCCAGCTTCAAGCCGCTGGCGCGCTACCAGTGCAGCACGCCCCATCATCCAACCTCCCAGCGCCAACCCAGCCTGGCTCAAGTACGGCGTGGCCACCGTCAGCGCTACCAAGGGATCCTTCCCCGCCCGCAACAACCGCTCGGTGCCCGTGCGCAAGGCGGCGAGCGCCTCGGCTAAGGCATCACCGAGCACGGCCAGCTCGGCATCGGCGCGCAGGGCCTCGACGGTTTCGTCGACCTCGGCGAGGAGTGCGGCCAGGGTCTTGCCGTCATCCTTGAGCACCTTGCGCAGGGTGAAATCCTGGGCCTGGATGCCGTTCGTACCCTCGTAGATGGGGGCGATGCGCACATCGCGCAGCAGCTGCGGCGCCTCCAGCTCCTCGATGTAGCCCATGCCGCCGTGGACCTGGATGCCGAGCGAGGTACTCTCCACGGCTAGATCCGTAGCCACGGCCTTCACCACCGGGGTGAGCAGATCGACCCGGCGCTGGGCAGCAGAGCGGCTGGGCTCGTCGCTACCGTGCCCGGCGATGTCCATCTCCACCGCGGTCAACAGGGCTAAGGCACGCATAGCTTCGGTCTGCGCGCGCATGGTCATCAGCATGCGACGCACATCCGGATGGGCGAGGATCGGCACCGACGCCTTGCCACCGGGACGACGTCCCTGCACCCGCTCGCGGGCGAAGGCCAGGGCCTGCTGGTAGGCCCGCTCCGCTACGGCGATGCCCTGGACCCCCACCTTATGGCGGGCCTCATTCATCATCGTAAACATCTGGCGCAGACCGGCGTGCTCCTCGCCGACCAGGTAGCCCACGGCCCCCTCGTGCTCACCGAAGGCCATCGTGCAGGTCGGAGAGGCGTGGATACCGAGCTTGTGCTCTAGGGCAGTACAGCGGAGATCGTTGCGCGCCCCTAGCGAGCCGTCCGCCGCCACTAGGTATTTCGGAACCAGGAACAGGGAGATCCCCTGGTGCCCGGCCGGGGCGTCCGGGGTGCGCGCCAGGACCAGGTGGATGATGTTCTCTGCGGCTTCGTGCTCCCCCCAAGTGATGTAGATCTTCTGCCCGTAGAGCCGGTAAGCCTCCCCGTCCGGCACCGCCCGGCACTCGACCTGGCTCAGGTCCGAGCCCGCCCGGGGCTCGCTCAGGTCCATGGCACCCGTCCACTCCCCGCTGACCAGCTTATCCAGGAAGCGCGCCCGCAAGGCCTCGTCGCCGTGGCGATACAGCAGCTCAGTGGCACCGGCCGAGAGCATGGGGGCCAAGGCCAGGGCCATGTTGGCGCCGTGCCACATCTCCTGCGTCGCGGTGGCCACCACCTCGGGCAGCCCCTGCCCACCGTGGTCCGGATGGGCATTGATGCCGTTCCAGCCACCGTCGACAAAGGCCTGGTAGGCGTCGACGAATCCCTCGGGCAACCGCACCCGATCCCCCTCTAAACGGCAGCCATCGCGGTCACCGATTCGGTTCAGCGGCGCCCATACCTCGCTGGCCAGTCGCCCGGCCTCCTCCAGGATCGTCTCAAGCAGCTCCGGGGTGACCGCCTCCAGACCGTCCACCCCCGACAAGCGCTCCAGGCCGATCAGCTCCTCGATCACGAAGCGCAGGTCCTGCTTCGGTGCGTGATAGGTGGTCATGACGCCTCCAGGGCTTGACACAACTGCGGCAATGCCTCGGCTAGATCCGCGACCAGGCCATAGTCCGCGACCTCGAAGATCGGGGCCTCCGGATCCTTGTTGATCGCTACGATCACACGGCTGTCCTTCATCCCGGAGACATGGTAGATGGCCCCGGAGATGCCAGCGGCGATGTAGAGATCCGGAGCGACCACCTTGGCGGTCAGACCCACTTGCGCGTCGTTAGGAAGCAACCCGGCCTCCACCGCGCCGCGCGAGGCCCCGATCGCGGCACTGAGCCGATCAGCGAGCGCCTCAAGCGCCTCGACACCGACCTCGGCAATGCCGCGTCCGCCGGCGACCACAATCCGTGCCGAGGTGAGCTCCGGGCGGTCCGAGACCGGCTCCCGAGCCTCGAGCAATCGGGTCAGCTCCGTTGCCTTGCCGGCTGCCAGGCGCTCAACCTTGGGTGCCTCCCCGGTCTCTGAGGGGCGAGGGAACTTGGTAGCACGGACGCTGAGCACCTTCACCGGCTCTCGACAGCGTAGCCGGGCGAGGACGCTACCGCTGTAGAGCGGGCGCACGAAGGTCTCGGGATCCTCGATGGCGGTGACGTCCGTGAGCATCTGCGTATCGAGCGCCGCCGCCACCCGCGGCAGCACATCCCGGGCCTGGGTGCTGGTAGCGGCGACTAGGGCCTCGTAGCCCTGGTCACGCATCAGAGCGGCTAAGCGCTCCGCCAGTGGCTCGGCAAGCTGGTCGGCATAGGCCGCTCCCTGGCAGAGCCACACCCGATCGACCCCCGTGCCGGCCAACGAATCGGCCACCTCCTCCAGCGCCTCACCACCGGCGATGCACGCCTCGACCGGACCGCCCAACGCTCCGGCGGCGGTAACCGCCCGCCGCGCGGCCTCGGTGACCGTCTGCCCATCGTGCTCCGCGAACACCAGCACACTCATCAGATCACCTGCGCCTCGTTGCGGAGCCGATCCACCAGCTCGGTGACACTCCCCACGCGCTCCCCGGCGGCTCGCGGAGACGGCTCGCTGACCCCGAGCAACTCCAGGCGCGACGCGGTATCGACCGCAAGCTCTGCCAGCGGCACGCGGTCAATGGGCTTCTTCTTGGCCTTCATGATACTCGGCAGCTTGATGTAGCGCGGCTCATTGAGCTCCAGCTCTGTGGTAACCACCGCCGGCAAGGCCACGGCCACCACGCGCTTACCGCCATCCACCTCCCGGGTGACGTGCAGCTCACCCTCGGCCGGCGTGAGCGCGCAGGCGAAGGTTGCCTGGCCCCAGCCCAGGTGGCCGGCGAGCATCTGCCCCACTTGGTTGCAATCATCGTCGATGGCCTGCTTGCCCATCAGCACCAGCGCCGGCTGCTCGCGTAGCGCCACCGCAGCCAGCGCCTTACTGACCCCCAGCGGCTCGAGGGCCGCCTCGCTCTCGACCCGCAAGGCGCGATCGGCGCCAAAGGCCAGCGCTGTGCGCAGCACCTCCTCGCTACCGCCATCGCCCACGGTGACAGCCACCACCTCACTGGCTATACCCGCTTCCTTCAGGCGCACTGCCTCCTCAATAGCCGTCTCGTCGAAAGGATTCATGGACATGCGGGCATTGGCAGTATCCACGCCGGTGCCATCTGGACGGACCCGCACCCGGACGTTGTAATCCACCACCCGCTTAACCGCTACCAAGATCTTCATGCTCGTTATCCCTCTCCTGCCCCCCGGCTTTCCACGACACCGCTGCGCGGCGGTGCAGCATTGCTCCTAGGGGACTGTGCGGCCTCCTGAATACTGCGTCAACTCATCGAACGCCCTGCGGCACCCCCCCCTCGCCCACAGGCCAACCAGCTGCTCCCAGAACATGCGCCGATGACGCCCCCGCAACCGCCTATACTGGGAAGATACCCCCCTTATCCTGGAGGTCCGAGAGCGCCGATGGCCCGCCGCACTGCCTACCTCGACGAGGACCGTATCCGCGAGCGCCTCGTCTCCCTGATCCGTATACCCTCGGTCACCGGCGACGAGGACGCCGCCGTCGCCCGCATTGCCAATTGGCTGCAGCAGCACGACGCCGAGATCGACTACTGGCACGACGGCATCGCCGCTCTGCAGCGCGACCCGCGCTACCCGGGCCACGAAGTGGAGCGGGCCTGGGCACCGGTCGTGGTCGGCGTAGTCCGCGGTGACCAGCCAGGGCCTACAGTGCTGCTCACCGGCCACGTGGATGTCGTCCCGCCCGGTGATTACAACTTGTGGCAGGACGAGCCGTTTTCCGGGGTGACTCGCGGTGATCGGATCTACGGCTGTGGCGCCTCGGACATGAAGTCGGGGCTGGTGGCGGCACTCGCCGCTTTCGAGGCCTTCGCCGAAAGCAGCCGCAGCTTCCCCGGCCGGGTCATCTTTGCCGCGGTCCCCGCTGAGGAGGACAGCGGCCTCGGGACCTTGGCGGCAATTCGCGGCAACTGGCGGGCCGATGCCTGTATCATCCCTGAGCCTACGGTCCAGCACGGCCTCCCTGAGCTGGTTGTGGCCCACGCCGGAGCCATATCGCTGCGCATCCGGGTCCCAGGCAAGGCCGCCCATGCCAGCAAGCGGCTCCAGGGAGAGAGCGCGCTCGACCACTTCATCACGCTTTACCAGGCGATGCGCGCCGATGAGCAGGCCGTCAACGCTGCCGAAAGTCACCCGCTGATGAAGCTCCACCCCCTACCCTACGCCACCAATGTCGGCGTCATCCGTGGCGGGCAATGGTCATCAAGCGTCATGGACACCCTAGAGGCCCATGTCCGTGTCGGCGTCCCCCTCGGCGAGACCGTCGAGCAGGCTGAGACGCGCTTCCGCGATGACGTCATGGCGGCGATCCGCGATGACCCGTGGCTATCGCGCAACCCGCCGCAGATCCAGCGCCTGGCCTCTGGCTTCGGCTCGGCACAGACCGACCCAGAGCACCCCCTAGTCCACGCCCTTGCCGAAGCTGCAGAAGAGGAGTTCCGTGTTGCGCCGCGGATCACCGCAGCCCCCTACGGCTGCGACATGGCTGGCTGGGTCCGCCTGGCCAAGGTACCCACCATCCTCTATGGCCCCGGCGACATCGACGAGGCCCACGCCCCCAATGAATCGGTCTCGCTGGCGCTCACCTATCGGGTCGCACGTACCCTTGTCCGCACCACCGAGCGGCTGCTCGAGGCAGGGACCGAGGCTCTCGGCCTGCCGGACAGCTCGCCGGCGGGAGTCCACCACCCCCAGCGACAGGACAGATGAGCGATGCGCGTGCTCGAGACCTTCCCCGAAGAGGTTCGCACCATCGAGAACCTGTGGATCCCCGTGCGCGACGGGACCCGCCTAGCGGCGCGGGTGTGGCTGCCGCGCAGTGCCGAGCAGACCCCGGTGCCGGCGGTGCTGGAGTACATGCCGTACCGCAAGCGTGACTTCACCCGGCTACGCGACGAACCCCTCCACCATTACTTCGCCGGCCACGGCTACGCCGCCATCCGTCTGGACCTTCGCGGCACCGGTGACGCGGAGGGGGTTGTGCTCGACGAGTACCTAGAGCAGGAGCAGGATGACGCTGTGGATGCCATCACCTGGATCCGCCGCCAACCCTGGTGCAACGGTCAGGTCGGGATGATGGGCCTCTCCTGGGGGGGATTCAACGCCCTGCAGGTAGCGGCGCGGCGACCGGAGGGGCTGCGGGCCATCCTCACCCTCTGCTCCACCGACGATCGCTACACCGACGATGTCCACTACAAGGGCGGCTGCCTGCTCAATGAGAACCTCACCTGGGGATCGGTCTTCTTCAGCCAGAGTGCCTGCCCGCCGGATCCGCAGATCGTAGGCCCCGGCTGGCGCAAGATGTGGCAGCAGCGCCTGGAGAGCAACCGGCTCTTCCCGGCGATCTGGCTGCACCACCCTCACCGCGACGACTACTGGCGACACGGGTCGGTCTGTGAGGACTACACGGCGATCGAATGCGCAGTCTACGCAGTCGGCGGCTGGGCGGATGGTTACGTCAATGCCATCCCTCGCCTGATGGCAGGGCTGCAAGCCCCCAGGAAAGCGCTCATTGGCCCCTGGCCCCACGCCTTCCCCCATGCCGCCGTCCCCGGACCGCGCATCGGCATGTTCCAGGAGGCGTTGCGCTGGTGGGATTATTGGCTCAAGGGGATCGATACCGGGATCATGGATGAGCCACAGATGCGCGTCTGGATGGAGGAGTGGGTACCACCGTCCCCCCACCTGGAGGAGCGCCCCGGACGCTGGGTCGCCGAGGCACAATGGCCCTCACCACGTATCAGCCCGCGGCACTGGCACCTGGGCGTCGGCGTCCTCAGCGAGGATCCAGCACCCGCCGAAGATACCGTACGCGTCTCCTCACCGCAGACGGCGGGGCTTAAGGGGGGCGAATTCTACGGCTACGGCGCCGAAGGCGAAGGCCCCCTCGATCAGCGCGAGGATGATGGCAAATCCCTGGTTTTCGACACCGACCCGCTGCCCGAGCGTCTGGAGATCCTCGGTGCCCCGCAATTGACTGTGGAGATCGTCACGGACCGGCCAGTGGCCCAGCTCATCGCCCGGCTCAATGACGTCGCCCCAGACGGGGCGAGCGCTCGAGTCAGCTACGGCGTCCTCAACCTAACCCACCGAGATGGGCACGAGCATCCGCAGCCGCTGGTGCCCGGCCAGCGCTACCGGATCCGCATGCCCTTCAACGACATCGCCTACGCCTTCCCGGCTGGGCATACTATACGCCTGAGCCTGTCTACCGCTTACTGGCCCTTGCTCTGGCCAGCGCCGGAGCCGGTGACCATTACCGTGCATACGGGGCCCGGCAGCTCCCTGAGTCTGCCCGTACGCCCGCCGTGCGCGACAGATGCCGAGCTCACCCCCTTCGCACCGCCAGAGCGGGGACCTGGCGGCGAGGCCATCCCCCTGGAGCGGGCGGATCCACACCGGCGCGTGGAGCACGACCTGACCCGGGATGAGACCATCTACACCACCTTCGGCGACGCCGCTGACCTGGAAGGAGCCGCGCTCGCCCGGCTGGAAGAGATCGACCTAGCGGTAGGACACACCATCCAGCGCACCTTCCGCATCGCAGAGACCGACCCCCTCTCCGCCCGGGCCGAACTCGAGCAGCGCACGCGCCTGCACCGTGGTGACTGGGACGTGCGCATCCATTGCTGGACCAGCATGAGCGCCACAGCCGAGCACTTTCGGGTTACCGCCGAGCTGGAGGCCTTCGAAAACGAAGAGCGCATCTTCCAGCGCTGCTACGACGAATGGATCCCTCGCCGGCTGGTCTAACCCTCCACTCGACCGCCGATGACCTGCCCTGCCGCCGCATAGCGCTCGACCGCCGCCTCCACAATGGCCTGCAACAACCCTGCATAGCTATAGCCAGCGTGCCCGGCCATGATCGCCAGTTTACCGTCGTAGCTCCAGCTCGGTTGGGTGTTGAAATCGAGTAGACGAGGCACCCCGTGGGCATCCTCGCGGAAATCTACACGGGCGTAATCACGCCCCCCGAGGCGTGCAAAGAGCCGGGTACTCGCCGCCACCATGCCGGCACGGCGATCTTCGGTGAGTTCCGCTGGCGCAAAGCGCAGCGCCTGGTAATACGGTGAGGCCGGATCGATCTTGGAACCATAGGAGAGGATCGGCGGCAGTGCCGGATCCAGACTGGTATAATCGATTGCCAACGGTGGGAAGGCGGTGATCCCCTGGGCTGGATTGCCGATCAACCCAATGGTGTACTCGGTACCGGGCAAGAACTCCTGCACCAGCACCCAGGGTGAGCGCCCGCCGCTAGCGGCGGCCAGGCGCGCCAAGTAAGCCCTTGCCTCGTGGCCATTGTGCACCACGCAATCGGGCTCCATACCCATGCTGCCGCAGCCGTCGTTAGGCTTGATCACGGCCGGGTAGCGCTCCGGCAGGGCTTGGACTGGGCTGCGCAGGTCGACGACCACCTCCTCCGGCACAGCCACCCCTACCGAGGCAGCCAGGGCCCGTACCGCCGCCTTGTCGCGGCTTAGGCACATGGCAGACATCCCCGCGCCGGTGCAGGGGATGGACAGCATTTCCAGCATCGCCGGGATATTCGGCTCCAGCTCCAGGAGATTGCGGTAGCCGTTATCGCACAAGTTCAGCGCCAGATCCGGAGGATCGGCGCGCAACTCATCGATCAACTGTCGATGATCATCGAACGAGCGTACCCGCACCCCCGGTAACGTGGCGAGCGCTTCCCGGGCCCGGCTGACCGCCTGCAACTCCTCGGGGCCGATGCGGCCGTAAGGCCCGTAGGCGTAGGGCAGGCGTGGGTCACCGAAAAGGACCCCGAGACGCAGTGGTGGCGCAATATCTTGTGTTCGCATAGGGCCAGGCGCTACTCCAAGGAGGCCACCGATCGGGCACACGCCGCTTGCCCACCGAGCCAGGGGATTCAGCTATATTGCCTACAGCATAGCGGTTCTACGGTACCTCACCTGCGCTTACCCACGCGGATCCCCAAGGAGCGACTGATGGCCCCAGCACTGCGCGGCTTCGCCTGCTTCCCTGTGATCGGATGGTTACTCGCAGCCCTGACCATAGCCATCCCTACGAACGGCGCCAGCCAGGAGCTACCCGACACCATCGAGCAGGTCCGCCCTTCGGTCGTGGGCATCGGCACCCACGCCCCTAAACGCAGCCCACGTGTTGATTTCCGCGGCACCGGCTTCGTCGTCGCCGACGGCCGTGCGGTCTTAACCAATCACCATGTGCTCCCAGAGCGCCTGGACAAGGAGGACCGCGAGCAACTGGTGGTGCTAGTCGGGGAGCCCGGCTCGCCCGAGCTGCGCCCGGCTGAGTCTGTCACCCATTCACGCGCCCACGACCTAGCGTTACTGCGCATTGAAGGCGATCCGTTGCCAGCGCTCACCCTCGGCGACTCCTCCACCCTTCGCCCCGGCAACGAAGTCGCCTATACTGGTTTCCCGATCGGCATGAGGATCGGATTTTATCCCGTCACCCACACCGCCATCATTGCGGCACGCACGCCCTTGGCGCTCCCTACGCAACGCGGTGATCAACTTGAATCCAGTCAGGTGAGACGACTCCGGCGCGAGGAGCCGCCTATGGTCTTCCAGCTCGACGGAACCGCCTACCCCGGCAACAGCGGCAGTCCCGTCTACGACCCTGCTAGCGGGGAGGTCCTGGCGATGCTCAACAAGGTCTTCGTCCAGGGCGGCCGAGAAGCAGCCGTTAGCGCCCCGAGCGGCATCAGCTACGCCATCCCCCTAGAGCTCGCCGAGCCACTGCTCCAGCGCTACCGCGAACGCTACCGCTAACCTCGATCGCCAGAAGAATCCATCTTGCGCCTTTTCCGCTCGTCTGAACCCACGCCGTCTACCCCCGAGCCTCCGGCTCGAAGCACCGAGGTCTCCCTCGACCGCGACTCCAACAAGCACCTGGAGCAGTGGCAACGGGCAGTTCGCCGGGTCCGTGTCTCGCGCTCACTGCTCAGCCTCGCCTGGACCGCCGGCCCCGTCACGGGACTCGGCCTAACCGGTGGCTATGTAGCTGCCTATGGGGAGCTGCCGCGCACCGAGCTGCTGATCTACTTCATCACCTTCACGGTCCTCTCTGGGCTGATCGGCCTAGTGGCCAAGATCATCTACAGCAGCACCTGGGAGCCGGCGGAGGAGCGGGCCGAGACCGAGACGCTGAGCGCCATCGATCACCTGGGCGACCTGATCCTGGCCACCCGCGATCTGCACGTCGAGGGCCTGGAAGGACAGGCCCGACGCAGTGAAGCGGCTCGCCAGCTGCTGCGCCGGGTGGACCTCTCCCCCCAGGGTCTCGCCCTCGCCTGCCAAGACCTTACCGGGGACCGCAAGCTCGGTGAGGTCCTGGCGCGCATTGAGAACTACCGCCGCTCCGGGCTCTTTACCCGCATCCGGGATCTCAATGCGCAGCATGAGGAAACCTTCCAGGCCACCCTGGCGCCCTTCCGCGAGGAGGCGCCGCTGGCTGCCGCCGCCCTGCGCGATCGCTTCTATGGCCGTGTGCCGCAGCTGCGTGTCGGCACCCGACGCAACGAGGCCTTCATCGAGCGGATCCTCGCTAGCTATGAAGAGGAGAACCCGCTGCTGATCACCATGGGCGATGTCGAGGACATGCTCAGCCTCACCTTCGAGCTGATCAATGGCCGTGAGATCCCCATCCTCACCTTCACCTACCGCGGACGCTGGCGCCTTGCCCATGCCCTGGAGGCCCTTGAGACCACGCGCAGTCGCTACCGCCTAGCCCAAGCAGCCAGCGATAACCGCATCCGGGCCCTCGCCGCCTGGTTGATCGAGGCCCAGGCCCTCTCTTACGAGACCGCCCCGGAGGAGCTGTCCGCGAGCGTGCTGCTGGAGCGCGTACTGACGGCCATGGATGATCTGCAGATACGCATCGACCGGCTCCAGGGCCTGGAGCAGCGGCGCGCCCTGGACCGCGCCAGCCGAGAGCGACTACGGAGCAGCGCGGATACCCTCGCCAACGCCTTGGCCCTATACCGCTCGGCACGCGAGGCGCTCGTCGCCCTCGGCGACGCCCACGCCGAGCTGCTCAAGGCCTCGGAGCGCTGGAATGACCTCACGGCCCGTCTGCCAGGGGCTCACCAGCAGCTCCGCATGGGGCCCCGCGGTCGCGGCCTACGGATCATCGAGCGCACCCTCCGCCTCGACGAGGAGGCGCGCCGGACGGTCGCACAGCAGCTGATGCAGCATCTGCGCAGCGAGGGCCTGGACTGGCGCCAGACCCCCGGTGCCGGATGGCGGACCGGCGAGCGCCTGCGCAGCTTGACCCCGGAGCGGGCGCGACACCTGGCCGTAGAGGCCGCCCTTGCGCTAGAGCCTCACATCCAGCTCTCCCGCCCGGAGGTCCAGCGCGGGCTTGGCGCCACCAATACCAGCTACCTCGGCGGCCTTGAGCCCGGCATGAGCGCCAAGGAGAAGCGCAACCTCGGTGAGGCCATGGCCAGCAGTGTTGAGGAGGATCTGAGCCGCTCTGCCGAGCAGCTCGCTGTCGCTTTGGTACGCCACTACCAGGTCGAGCTCACCGAGGCCGCGCGCGACTTCCTTGCCACTACTTATGGCGCTCGCCCCCAAGTGCTGGCGACCCTCTCGCGCAGCCAGCAGACCGGCGAACTGGGCGGCCAGGTCAGCCTGCTAAGCCGTCGTCCCACACCGGTACCCCTACCTCGGCGGGACTGGTACCGCAGCCTCATCCGTGCACGGCGAAGCCTACAATGAGCCTGCGTCATAGCGCCCGATCCCCCTGATCCAGGCTTCTAACCCATAATATGATTGTTTTTGTGTCTACCGTCTGACCCCCGTTCATAAGGCAGATCACCAGGAGTCGATGCATGACCTGGCTGGAGAGACGGCTTGCTCAGCGGATCCGCTACGGCACCCTGGAGCTTCGCTTCGACGACGGCGAGTGGCGGACGCTGGGAACCGGCGAGGCACCTCGGGGTGTCATGCACATCCACCGCCGACGCATACTGCGCCGGCTGGCGATGGATCCGGAGTTCATGCTCGGGCAGACATACATGGACGGTGACTGGTCTGCGGGCGATGGGGGGCTCCTCGCGGTGCTTGAGGTGCTACTCAGCAACTTCCCGCCGCCGAGCGGCCGCGGCCTGAAGGGCTGGCTGCTGTGGGCCCTGCGGCCGATCCAGCAGTGGAACCGAGCGAGTGCGGCACGACGCAACGTGGCCTCCCACTACGATCTCGACGATTGGCTCTTCCAGGGCTTCCTGGATGAGGACCTGCACTACTCCTGCGCCTACTTCCGCGACCCCGGCATGGACCTAGAGGCCGCACAAAGGGCCAAGGCGGCGCATATTCGCCACAAGCTGCTACTCCGCCCCGGCGACCGGGTACTGGATATCGGCTGCGGCTGGGGGTCGATGGCGATCCATCTGGCACAGCACGAGCAGGTCCACGTCGTAGGACTGACCCTCTCCGCCGAGCAGCAGCGCTTGGCCCAAGAGCGAGTCCGTCGGGCCGACGTCGAGGAGCGCGTCGAGATCCGGCTGCAGGACTACCGCGACGTCACCGGCCCTTTCGAGCGGGTAGTCAGCGTGGGCATGTTCGAGCATGTCGGCGTGCCTTTCTACGACACCTACTTCGACACCATCCGGCAGCTGCTGACCGAGGATGGCGTCGCCCTGGTCCACACCATCGGGCGGTTCAATCCGCCCGGGGTGACGAACCCTTGGATCCGGCGCTACATCTTCCCCGGAGGGTATATCCCGGCAACCTCAGAGATCGCCGCCTCATTAGAGCGTACCGGCATCCGCACCACCGACATCGAGGTGCTGCGACTACACTACGCCTATACCCTTGCCAGCTGGCAGGAGCGTTTCCAGCGCATGCGTGCGCAGATCGCCTCGGCAAAGAGCGAATCCTTCTGCCGCATGTGGGAGTTTTACCTCGCCGTCAGTGAGGCCGCTTTCCGCTGGCGCGGCATGATGGTCCTGCAGCTACAGCTGGCGCGGCAGCAAGACGCAGTGCCTTTGACGCGCGATTACCTTTACAGTGAGGAGAGCAATACGCACCTACGACAAGAGACAGCGCCGCAGCGCAAGGCAGGCTGAGCCCCTTAAGTGGGCGGCCCCACAGCCGCGCCCCGAGGCCGATTCGCCTCCAGGAGAGAGCCCTTATGCCCGCATCCATCGCCAACATCCTGTCCAACCAGGATTTCTTCCAGGGACTGGAGCGGGGCTACATCGAGTTCCTGGCCGGTCACGCCACACCGTGCCAACTAGAGCAGGACGAGATCCTGTTTCGCCACGGCGAGGCCGCTCGCAGCTTCTATCTCATACGCACGGGGAGCATCGTCCTGGAGATCCCGGCGATCAGCGGACCGACCCTGGAGGTGCAGCGCCTGGGGGCCGATCAGGTGCTCGGCTGGTCCTGGCTGATTCCACCCTATCAGTGGAATTTCAACGCCCGTGCCGAAACGGCCACCGAGCTGCTGACCTTCGACGGGGCGCCGATCATCGCACGCTGCGAGCAGGATCCGGCTTTCGGCTATGCGCTGCTGAAGCGCTTTTCCGCGTTGATGTCGAAACGCCTGGATGTGGCAAGAGAGCGCATGATTGATCACTGGAATCCGCCCGGCTTTGCCTAGCCGATTTCAGGATCCTATCAATGCGGATTCCCGTTCCGTATCGGGGGCTTGAATCAATTAGCAGGCTTCAGGTTGCGGTTTACGGAAGTGAACGCTCCTCGGTATTGTAACGACGAGCCGGGGGTACGATTCGCCCTGCTTGGGCTTTTTTATGGAGGTGTCCAGAATGAGCGAGGACATGAACGACAAATCAACCAAGAAAACCTCGGAAACGAGCAAGAGCAGCACGAGCAAGGCCTCATCGAGCACGGCTAAGACTGCAGGGTCGAAGGCCGAGAGCGCCAAGTCGGAGGCTGCTAAGACGGGGACGGTGGAAACCGCCGCCGAGCAAAGCGGCACCAGCAGCACCGCCAGCAAGGGCAGCACCGGCTCGAGCACGAGCGGCAGTGCCTCCACAACCAGCGGTGCTACCGCCAGCTCCAGCAGCAAGGCAGGTAGCGACTCCAGCAAGAGCAGCGCCTCGACGAGCAACGAGGTCTTCCTGGGGAACTCCGGCCTGCCGAGGCACTTCGCCGCGGGCCTTTCCTACGTGCTGGGCCCGATCACCGGTGTCATCTTCCTGCTGCTGGATCGCGCCGATCCCTTCGTGCGCTTCCACGCTGCTCAATCGGTAGCCATCTCTGCGGTCATCGCCGTGATCTGGATCTGTGTCGCCGTCCTGAACGCTGCATTCGCCGGAATGCCGCTGGTATTCTGGCTCGGCCTGATCGGCCTACTCTACATGGCGTTCACGGCCTTCCAGAGCAAGGATTGGGAGGTACCGATCCTCGGCGATTACTCCCAAAAGATCTCCGATAAGGTGGCCCCTGAGGAGAAGGCCGAATAAACGGCCTCAGGGAAGCCACTGGCTAAGTCCACCCCGTCTGCCGGGCTGCCGCAAGATGGCGACTGGCAGACGGGTTTTTTGGTGCCTGTCCCCTCTCCCCGCCCCTTTCCCCACTATACTGGCTATGTGGCCACTTGGGCTCGCAGGCCGGGCCAGTGGTAAAGCAGGTGTCTAGCGCAAGCGTATCCACGGGGGGCAGTAGGTGGACCTAGAGCAACTCTATCAGCAGGTGATCCAGCAACTGCGTGCCACTTGGCGACGCCGATGGTGGGTCATCCCAACCGCCTGGATGATCTGCCTAAGCGGCTGGGTGTATATCGACACCCTACCTGATGTCTATCAATCCTCGAGCCGCGTGTACGTAAACTCGCAATCGCTGCTGGACCCGCTATTGCGTGGCATGACGGTCCGTCCGAACACCGATCAGCGTATCCGCATGATGACCACCACCCTCCTGAGCAACGACAACCTCCAGGAGATCGCCCGCCAGGCGGACCTCGACGTTCTGCTCAGCCCAAACAACGAGCAGTCACTGATTCGCACCCTGCGCAGCGGTATCCAGCTAACCGGCGGCGGTCGTGACAACATCTACCGCATCGCCTTCTCTCACCGAGACCCGGAAGTCGCCTACCGCGTCGTCCGAGAGACCTCGAACCTGTTCATGGAGCACGGCCTCGGCGATTCGCGAATCGACCTGGCCTCCTCACAGACCTTCATCGAGCGGCAGCTTGAGCGCTACGCCGCGCAGCTGCGGGAGAAGGAAGCCGAACTCGAGTCCTTCAAGCGCGAGCACTTCACGCTGCTCAGCGCCGGCGGCAATTACTACGCACGCCTTGAGCGCGCCCGCGAGGCCCTTGAACAGGCACGACTTGAGCGGGATGAGCACGCACGACGCGTTGAAACGCTGCAGGCTATCACCGAGGAAGAGGGGCAATCGGGCATAGGCCAGGCGGGTCAGCTCAGCAATCCCCAACTGGATCAACGCATCAGCCGACTGTCATCTCAACTCGATGAGATGCGCCGCCATTTCACCGACGCCCACCCAGACGTGGCGCAGACGCAACGCATCCTCGAAGAGCTCAAGGAGCAGCGTCGGGAAGAGGCCCGGATCGCTCAGGCAGACCCCAACAACCACCTCCCCCACAGCCCCCTAAGACTGGCATTGATTGAGGCGGAGAGCCGTGCCGCTTCGCTTGAGGCACGTGTACAGGTGCACGAGCGACGAGTCGAAGGCCTCACGGCTCTCGTGGATCAGGTCCCTGCCATCGAATCGCAATTTAGCGCCATAGAACGCGACCGTGAGGTGCTACAGCGCAGTTACCGCCAGCTCCTGAGCACCCGAGAGCGCGCCATCTTGACAGGGTCGGTGGAAACGGAGACAGCCGCCGTTGACTTTCGGATCCTTGAGCCTCCTCTGCGACCGGAGACCCCTGCTGCGCCCGATCGTCCCTTGCTCGCGAGCGGGGTCCTCCTCCTCGGCCTCGGAGCCGGTTCCGGGCTGGCTTTCCTGGTCGCGCATCTGCGCGGCACTGTGAACTCCACCACACGGCTCGAGGAACTCACCGGGCGCCCCGTGCTTGGCACCATCTCCCGGGTCCACACCCCCAACCGGCAACGGCGGCAGAGGCTTGAGCTACTAATCTTTGCAGCGATCCTTGGAACACTGTTGATCGCCTACCTGTTGGCACTGACGTACTACCATAGGGGCGTTTGGTGGCCACTCTACTAGGGAAAACGCTGAGCAACTTGCCAGCTGCGATCTTGAGACGGCCAAGGCACGGGATCGAGCTCGCAGCCGCCTACGGCACGACCCAGGCTGCAATGGAGCGCTCCCTTGGCCGCCCCCACCTCGGCAGAGCCGGATTCCCCAGAGGCTTGTATCAGAGCCCAGCCACCGGGGTTCAGCAATCGCGCCGCCGAGCCTGGCTGACCAGACAATATCCAGCGAGCGGTCAGCCGGCGTGCCACGCCCTCCCAGGTCATCTCCACGCGCCAGCTGTGGTCAGCCAGGGGCGGTGATGCCGCCCCCAGCCCCCTTTGCCTAGCACCACCGAGAAGCCGCCAATCGATGGCGTCCCGGATGCGCTCCCGCCAGGTACTGGCGCTCGGCCGGCACAACGCGACGGGGGCCCCCTCACCCCACCAGCAAAGCCCTGTAGCAGTTTGCACCCACCCGGTGCGCTCAAAGCGCAATGGACCGTACAGCTCGTCCTGATGGAGCACCAGTGGCAACCAGCCCGCCAACCACGGTGCATTCTCCCAATCGAGGCGCGGACGCCGGCCGGGGGGAGGAACCACCGGTCGCCCTTCCACCTCCAGGTGAAAGGCGCAACCGGCCGCCGAGCGCAGGTCCCCTTCACTGCGGCTGTAGCCTTGGATCGCCTGGCCGTGCAGGCTCACGCATACGGTCCAGTCGCTGCCATCAACTCGCAAAAGGCCCGACTCACGGTCTTCTTTCGGTACTCGCCCCGCCGAGGCGCCAAGATCGAGCACGCACTCCGGCGTACGCCCCGAAACCAGCGCCTGGTCGCCGTCCGCGACCAGACTCAACAACCCGGCGGCCCAAGCATTGTAGACACTCAGGTGCATATAACGGTCCCATCCCCCGTCGACACCGGAGCGGCAAGCTGGGGTCAACCAGAAGAGCCCATCCGCGCGCCGCTGGCGACTGAGGCGCTGCTGCGCCGCTTCGAGCAGCTCTGCCCAAGACCGCCCCGCATCCTGACTATGGCCTTGCGCCGCCAGCATGCCACCGAGCACCGTCATCAGGCAGGCATCCCCGTACAAGGCGTGATTGGTCCGCCCCAAACCGCCGCAGAACCCTCCCCGAGTCGCCACCAGATCCAACCAGGACACGCCTCGCTCGAGTAAGGCGTGCAGACGAGGATGGTCGACCCGGCAAGCCGCCAGCCAGAGACAGAGCAAGGCTTTCAAGTGATAGGCCACCGGGGTGGCAATCTGGCCCTTGGCTCGAGCGGGGAAATCGACAAAGCCCCCGGCCGAGGTCATCCAGCGTTCCGCCAGGGTCGCCAGCTGCTCCGCACGACGAAGCCGAAGGAACGGTGTTCCCGCCTCAAGGAGACGGACCGTTGCAGCGAGCAGGGTCCAGTTGTTCGACGGATACCGCCTGCGCAGGCGACATCCGCCAAGCGCCCGGCGCACGCGGCTTCGATCCACCTGCTGCGCCCCCTCGCGCTCAAGCCGACTCTCCAGCAGCCGAAGCCCGAGGCGATTGAAGGGGTCGTGGCCCCGCTGCGCAACCGGTAGCGCGGCCCAGGCATCCAGCGGCCGCCGCCAATCCCCGAGCTGCGGGTGCACGTGCAACGCCAGCGCGGTAAAGACCGGCGCGTAATGATCAGGAGGCGTCCAACGGTCCGCGGTGTCAGGCTCGCGCAGCCGACCGGCCGGATCCAGATACGCAGCCAGGCCACTGACCCAAGGCTCCAGCCAGGCCCGCTCGATCACCGGCACGGATCCTCCTTACCCGCAGGCCGGCGCGCACCCTGCGCATCGGCGCCAGCGGCAGCCTCCAGCTTGTCGACCAAAGAGGGGATCCGGCTCTGCCAGGCGTTGGCCCGGGCGTGCGCCAGGATCACCTGCCGGTCCCAGTCTTGCGCCAGGGCCTCGAGGAGGGCCCGACACAGCGCATCCGGATCCCCGAACGGCACCAGCGTCCCAAGCTGGTCGTGGGCGATCACCTCGGCGTTGCCGCCGACATCGGTGGTCACCGTCGGCAGCCCGCAGGCCGCCGCCTCAAGGAAGACGTTCGCCCACCCCTCGAAACGCGTGGGGAGCACGAAAAGGTCCGCCGCCGCGTAATAAAAGCGAAGCCGCTCCGGCGCCACCGCACCGGCAAAATGCACACGCTCCGCCACCCCCAGCTCCTGCGCCAGCGCGCGCAGACGTTGCTCGTCATTGCCATCGGGACTGCCCCCTCCCACCGCCAGGTAGTGGAGCTCGCCGATCCGCTCGTCCAGGGACGGCATCAGCTCGATCACCCGGTGGAACCCCTTGCGCTCGTTCAGCGTCCCGACCGTGATCAATACCCGCGCGTGCTCCGGGATCCCGAGCGCCCGCCGGCAGGCGGCCTGATCCTCGGGCCCGAACAGCGCCAGGTTGATCCCGTTCGGAACCACATCCACGGGCCGTTGCGGCTCCATCGTAAGCGCCACACGGCGCAGCGACTCCGAAACCGAGAAGACCCGCGCGGCATGGCGCAGGGCTCGCCGCGCCAGGAAGCGGCGCACCCGGGTGCGCGAGATCCGCACGATCGTCCCCCGCAGGGTCACGGTATACGGGCACCCTAGCCACCAGGCGGCGATCCATGCGGCCACGCCGTCCGGGTATATGAAGTGGGCATCAAGCAAATCGAGCTGCCCCCCGCGATGCAACCGCCGCAGCGTCGGTAGCGCTCCGAGGGCCTGAAACAGCCCATCGAGGCCCTTTAGCACGCCCGGTAGGCAGAGAAACCGTGGGTGG
This sequence comes from Halorhodospira sp., assembly GCA_046546255.1. Taxonomy (GTDB): domain Bacteria; phylum Pseudomonadota; class Gammaproteobacteria; order Nitrococcales; family Halorhodospiraceae; genus Halorhodospira. The sequence goes on from JBKGYE010000005.1 coordinate 29,735, forward strand.
TAGACGGTCATCCCGGCTTGTTCCTCACAATCGGCAACGGGAGGCCGGTACCAAGGCCGCCAGCGCCGGAGGACCCCCTGCCCCGGGAACCACGGCACCGGTGCCACCACGACCACCGGCAAGCGTTCAGCCACACGGCTCATTCGCTCGCGCACGAAGACCCCGAAGGTCGGCTGCGCCGCGTTGGGGTAGACGCGGGTGAAGACCACCACGCACGGTCCTTGCCGACGATCGACCCGCTCGGCGTCCGTCACGGCTCCGTCTCCCCCTCGACGACATGCCGACCGGTGGCGGCCTCGGCCGCCGCGAGCACGCGGCGCGCATTCTCGAGCCAGGTGTAGCCCTGCTGGTGGATCCGGTAGACGCCATTCTCGGCCAAGGTCTTGCGGGCCGAACCGTCCTCCAGCAGCTCAACCAGGCGATCCGCGAGGGCCTGCCAATCATTGGGCGGGAAGAGGCGAGCGCTCACCCCGTCCTCGACCACTTCACGGATATTGGGCCGATCCGGGGCAACGACCGCCCGCCCGACAGCCAGGTACTCGAAGAGCTTGATCGGTGAGGCGTAAGCGGTCACGTCGGGTTGCACGGCAATATCCAGGGCAGCGATGTGCGCCGGGATCTCTGCGCGCTCGATCGCCCCGGTGAAGACCACCCACTCAGCGATCCCCAGCGCCTCGGCCTGCCGCTGCAGGTCCGGTACCGCGGGGCCGTCACCGACGATTAGCAACCGCGCCGCGCTCCCGCTGTGCAGCCGCGGCGCCATTGCCTCCAGCAGGCCATCCACGCCGTGCCACGGCCGGATCCAGCCGACGAAGCCCACCACCTGGCAGCCCGTCAGCCCGTAGCGCGCCCGGATGGCGTCGCCATCGACCCGCGGATGGAAGACCGAGCCGTCCACCCCGTTGGGTAATACCAGCAATCGCCCTGCCGGCACCCCGCGCTCGATAAAGATCTGCCCCATGGCGTGACTGACCACCACCGTGCGCGTGGCCGATCGACAGAGCCAATCCTCGATCCACTGCGCCGGCCGTCGCCAGACCAGTCCCCCGTGGGCCCGGAGCTCGAGGCTGAGCGGCGCATTGACCTCGAGGATGAAGGGGCGACGGATCAGCCTCGCCACCAGCAGTCCCGCGAAGGAGAGCAGCGAGTACCGTTCGTAGATGAGATCGGGGCGCCGTGCCAGCACACGCGCCAGGAGCCAGACGAAGGCGGGGCCATTGTAGGCTAGTGCCAGCAGCTCATAGAGCCAGTGCGGGATCGCTCGACCGGCCAGGGTTGGACCGGCCTCGGCGGCCGCTTCCCGCTGCCCGGCTGCTCCCCTTTGCCTACCCTTGTCAGCGCGCTCAGAACGCGACGCACCCGCTTTTTCCGGTGCTCGCCACAACGATCGCGGCTCGACGACCTCCACGGTGTGGCCCAACTCGCGGAACGCACCGACCAGCGCGCAGATGTGCACCCCCTGCGCATCCTCGGCCCGGGTGCGATGGTGGTAGAGGATCCTCACGACTCCAGCGCCTCGCTTTCCACCCAGCGATACTTCCCGGAAGCACTCGGCGGTATCAAGGAGACCCGCTCGAAGCGCACCGGGACCTCCATGCCCAGGGTCCGGCGCAGGCCCTCTGCGACCTCACGCTCCTCGCTCTCCCCCCAGTCGGCGTCGGCAACCACCTGGATATCCAGGCTCCGATCGGTTCGCTGCACCAGCCGATACTGCACAACCTGCGGCACCGCCCTGAGCACATAGTTCGCCGCTGAGCCGTGGATCCGACGTCCCTCCGCCCCCACCAGGAAGTCGTTGCGGCGCCCCTCCAGCCGGTCGAGCACCGGCAGCGGCGAACCGCAGGGGCAGGCTTCATCACTGATCCGGCCTCGGTCCCCCACGCGGTAGCGGACCAGGGGCATGCCGTAACCGTCCAGGTTGGTGATCAGCAGGTCGCCGACCCCGGAAGCGTCCGGCGCGTCCACCTCCACCCAGACGTGCTCGGCGGCGATGTGCAGACGCCCCTGCCGACACTCGTGGGCCGTCAATCCCGCATCCCGCGATCCGTACTCATTGGCCACCGGCGGCGCTCCCAACCCCGCGGTGATCGCCTCGCGCAGCTGCGGGTAGAGCATCTCGGAGGTGCAGACAACCAGATCGGGGCGCCATCCCCCCAGCAGTCGCGGTTGGCTCGCCGCCTGGTGCGCCACCCGGGCGATGACCGTCGGGTAACCGTACACAAGGTGGGGACGGAACCGGCCGAGGAAGCGCACGTAGGCCTCCAGCCGCTCCGTGCTCAGATCGTGCGCCGAGCATAGCGCCTGGTTGAGCAGGTACTGGTCCTTGAACCGGCGAAACCGCGACGACTTGCTCAACTCGACGGGGGATCCCCAGAAATCCACCTGCCGGTCCCCCGGGCGCACCCCGAACCAGCAGCGAAAGCGCAGCTTATGGGCGTTGTGGCGAGTCTCCTTGACCGTATCGGTCCAGAACGTGAGCGGACGGCCGGAAGAGCCGCCGGTGGACGAGGGCAGCAGCTTGCGCGGTTCGTGGTCGCTGCACAGCGCCGCACCGTGCTCGCGCACGGTATCCCGCTCGAGCACCGGGAAGTCGCTGACCTCCAAGGCCCCGGTAGCGGGCAGCCGCGCCCGATAGAACGGCACGTGATCCCGGCAATACGCCAGCAGGGCCGCCAGCTTCTCCCGACGCAGCCGGTACAGCGCATCGGGGCGCTGCTCGCCGCGGCGCAAGGCCGCCAGCTCGGCGAGGGTTGCCCGCCCCCGCAGCCGCTCATGGACGGGCAACAGGAGCCCACGGACCAGCCACGGCGTCACCGTGCTCCCTCCACACACCGGCGCAGGAACGACTCCAGCATCAGCAAGGCCCACAATGGACGAGCGTGATTGCGTCGTCCGGCCTGATGCTCCTCGACCAGGGTGCGCAACCGGCGGGGATCGAAATAACCGCTGGCCATCAGCCGTTCACCGAGGACCGCTTCGCGTAGTCGCTGGCGCAGCGGTCCGCGGAACCACTCAGCGATGGGCATGTTGAACCCCTGCTTGGTGCGGTAGAGGCCATCGTAGGGCAGGCGATCCTCGAAGGCCCGCTTGAGCAGCCATTTCCCCTGCCGGTTGCGGACCTTGAGATCCGTGGGCAACCGCCCTGCCCACTCCACGAAGCGGTGATCGAGCAGCGGCACCCGCACCTCCAGTCCGTGGGCCATACTCGCCCGATCCACCTTGGTTAGGATATCGCCCGGCAGCCAGGTCTTGAGATCCAGGTATTGGACAAAAGCGATCGGGTCCTGGATCGGCGCGGCCGCAGCGTAGCCGCGCAGCACCTCGGCGGCGTGATAGTCCTGCAGCTCGCGCTTGAACCGCCGCGAGAACAGCCGGGCGCGCTGATCGTCATCCACCACCGCGACACTGCGCAGATAGCCGACCACCGGATCCTCCGCCAGCGCCTGGAAGGTCGCCTTACCACGCAGGAGCCTGGGTGCCCAGTCGGCCTTCGGGTACCAGCGAGCCAATGGCCCGAACAGCCCCCGCCGCAAGCCATCCGGCAGGCGCTCGCGCAGCCGGGCCTCTCGCTGATAACCGCGGTAGCGTCGATACCCCGCCAGCACCTCATCGCCCCCGTCCCCAGAGAGCGCTACCGTCACGTGCTGCCGCGCGATCCGGCTGACCTCGTAGGTGGGGAGCGCCGATGGGTCGGCGAAGGGCTCATCGAAGAGCCGCGCCAGCTCGTCGATCAGGTCGAAACGCTCCTCATCCACCTCGTGGATGTGGTGGTTCAGACCCAGGTGCCTGGCCACCTTCCGAGCGTGCTCCGCCTCATCGTAACGCGGATCACGGAAGGCGATGGAGCAGGCATCCACCGGACGGTCACTGAGCTCGCTCATCAGCGCCACGACGACACTAGAGTCGACCCCGCCGGAGAGGAAAGCACCCAGCGGGACCTCGGCCTCGAGGCGGACGTCCACCGCCTCGCGCAGCTGCGCGACCAACGCTCCGCCGGCCTGCTCCGCTGGCAGCGAGCCGTCCGGGCCGCTATCGAATGTAGCGTCCCAATACTGCCGCGGGGTGCCCATCGGTTCACCGCGGCGCAGCTGCAGCGTATGCCCCGGCGGCAGCTTGCGCACCGCCGCGAAGATGCTGCGTGGATCCGGCACATAGCCGTAGGCGAAGTAGTCTTCGATCGCCCGCGGGTCAAGGTCCCTGGGCACCTCGGCGCAGGCCAGCAGGGCCTTGATCTCGGAAGCGAACAGCACCCGGCCGTCGGGGAGCTCGACGTAGCACAGGGGCTTGATCCCGAGCCGATCCCGGGCGAGGAACAGCGTCTGCTCCTTGCCATCCCAGACCGCGAGGCTGAACATCCCGCGAAAGTGCTCCACGCAGCGCTCGCCCCACGCCTCCCAGGCGTGCACAATGACCTCGGTATCACAGCGCGTGGCGAAGCGGTGCCCACGCTGCTGCAGTGCAGCCCGTAGCTCGGCGTGGTTGTAGATCTCGCCGTTGAAGACGGTGATCACCCGGCCATCTTCATTGGCCAGCGGCTGCTGCCCCCCGGCGCGATCGATGATCGACAGCCGGCGATGGCCGAGCCCGATCCCGGCCTCCTGATGGATCCTCGAATCGTCCGGCCCGCGGTGGGCCAGGCTCTCGGTCATGCGCCGCAAAAGCGCCTCGTCGCCGGCGCGCCCGCCTTCCGGGGCGTGATCCAGGATCCCGACTAGCCCACACACGGGCAGTTACCCCTTCCTTGCAACGGCGGTACCTCGTGCGGATGCCCACAGGAGTTCTCGATAGAGCGCCTCATAGGCCGTGACCATGGCTTCCACCGAGAAAAGCTCCACGGCACGGCGGCGGCCTTCCGCGCCTTCAATCATGCCGCGGCGGGGATCCGCTAGATAGCCGGCCAACGCCTCACAGAGCTGCTCGGCATCCCCAGCAGGCACGAGCGTGCCGTTGACCCCCTCTTCAACCAGCTCCGGGATACCGCCAACCCGGGAGGCCACCACCGGAAGCCCACTGGCCATGGCCTCAAGGACGGTGACCGGGATCCCCTCGGCGAGGGAGGGCAACGCAAAGACATCGAACTCGCCCAGCCGGGCGGCGACATCGCTGCAGCTCCCGGTCAACTCCACAACATCGGCGACACCCAAATCCGCGGCCAACGTCCGTAGCGGCTGCTCTTGCGGACCACTGCCAATCACCACGAGTCGCAGCCCCCCGCGCCCGGGCGAGACACGGTCCCGGAGGCGGGCGACAGCTCGAATCAGTGTCGCCTGGTCTTTCACCGCCGTCAGACGTCCGACGGTGCCAATCACCAGTGGTTGCCCCTGCCGTCGCCCCTCCCTCGGGGACGGCGTCACGGGCCGGTAGCGTTCCGTGTCGACACCGTTGTAGATCTGGTGCACCCGATACTTGGGGATCCGCGCCCGCTGGACCAGGTAATCGGCCAGATGCTGCGAGACGGTCACATGGCGATGCACCCAGGGGCTGAGGGCCCTCCGCAGCCAGCGATAGCGGCGCCGGGTGCCGTCGAGATCGGCCATATCCCAGCCGTGCTCGGCGTGTACGCGCGCCGGCACACCGCTGAGCGCGGCCACCGGCTGGCATTCCAAGGCTGCCAGGTTCGACGTGTGCACCACATCCGGCCGCAGCTCGCGCAGCAGCCGGTAAAGGCGCCACTGGACCCCCAAGCCCCACCCCGGGGGCTTGTGGAGGGCATGGACGGGGACTTCGCCCGGCAGTCGCCGACGGAATGCCTCATCGTAATCCGCCAGGCAGACCACCGCATGTCGAAATCCATGATCGATACTGCCCCGGATGAGTTCGACGAGGATGTTCTCCAGGCCCCCGACATCCAGACGATAGAGGATATGGGCAATCAGCGGGCACGCTCCCTGGCCGTCCCGAGCGCTCTGGAGATCGTCACCAAGCGTCAACGTCCGCGCACCTCCTCCAAAGTATCCAGCAGCTCGGGCAGCGCCGCCTCCGCGAAACGGCGCAAGGCCGGCTCGACCGTCTCCGGCTCGCTGTGATAAGGCGCGTAGAGCACAACCAAGGCAGCGTCGTCACGCCCGCCGAGCAAACGGGAGAGCGCTTCCCAGGCCTTGACCTCATAGGGACTGGTGGTCAGCCGATCCATGACCCAGTACCAGCGCCAAGCCAGGATGCGCCGATCCGGCCCTTTGAGCTCGAATTGCGAAGGTCTGGTCCAGTCCTTGACCGAGGCCAGCCCCGCCGCACGTTGCTGCCAGGTGTCCCGGTCACGGCCAGCCATCGTGTTGCTCCAGGTGATCATGTTCCCATGCCGGAACTGCTCCCGGTAGTAGCCCACGTAGACCCCCACCGGCACCCCTTGCCCGTCGACATAGTGCTGATGCAAGGTTGCGCGCGCGTTCCGATACCCGGGCTCCCAGGGATCCGCCTCGGCGGCTTCCCAACCGGCGATCTCCAGCTCCGCCGCCTCTAGCCCGGTGATCGCCCCCAGATCACGCTGGTTCATCCACGCAGCGTAGAGGGGCCCTGCGGCAACCAGGGAGGCACCCGCTAAAACGATCCCGGCCACTGCGGCAGCCGAGCAGGTACCGCTACCCGACCCACCTGGGCGAGACCGACTCGACCCGCCAGAGCATCCCTCTGGCTCCTCTCCCGCGGAGATCAGCCGATCCTCACGCCAAAAGGTGCCGAGCCAGAACATCAAGGCGATCACCAGGCCGAAGAAGACCCAGCCATAGATCAGATGGTCCACGCCGACGGCCAGCTCCATGCCGCTCAGATGCCCCATCATCACGATCATGTAGGCGCGCAGCCCGTTGGCGAGGATCGGTACCAGAAAGGAGACGGCCAGGAAGACCAGCCGACGTAGCCAGCTGCGATAGACCAGATACGCGTATAGGGTGCCCAAGGCGACCGATGCTATGAGGTAACGAATGCCACTGCACGCCTCAACCACTGACCAGCGCCCCGTGGGGAGTTCAAAGCTCAAACCTTCGCGGTAGACCGGGATACCGCTCTGCTGCACCGCCCATACCGTAAAGTCGGCAGTCAGATCCATCAGTGGCGGCACCAGGAATGCGCCGAACGGTACCGCGAAAATCAGGTAGGCCAACGGGAAGAGCAGCGTCCACGCCACGGCGTTGCCCAGGACCAGCCAAACGATGGCCGGGATCAGGAGCACCGCCGCGAAGTGACGCACGGAGTCAACATCCACCATCGCCCCGAGCACCCAGAGCAGGACCAGTCCGGTGATCGGTACCAGGGCTAGCGGCTGCACCCGCGGCAGTTGGGCAGCCAGCTGGTGGCGTAACCGATACACCAAGAAGAGGACAATGGGTACAATCAGGAAGCCGTGGGCAAAGGTCTCCGAGCGCGACCAGATCGCCACGATCCCCTGATAGGTCGACAGGAAGGCCGTCGCGAGGACCACGCCCAGCACCGCCAGCGCAGCCCCATGGAGCCACCACGGCGATACCCCCTGTCCGGCCCGGCTCCTGTCTGCTGTCGCAGTTGGCTTAACGGCCATTGCCTACACCTCGACCAGGGCGTGCCCTTCGCTGTCCTCGTTGGCTGCCACGGCTCCAGACAGTAGCCGATCGAGCTGACCGAGATGACGGGTCCAGCTATAGTCCTGTACGACACGTCGACGCGCCGCCGCTCCCATGCCCTCGCTCCTTGCCAGGCAACGGCAAACCGCCTCGACCATAGGACCAGGCTGGGCCTCAGCACTCTCCACCTCCGCACCGAGGGCGACCTGCAACCCTTCCAAGGCCTCCGGTGAGGCGACGACCGGGCGACCAAGGGCCATCGCCTCGAGCACCTTATTCTGGATGCCGCGGGCAACACGCAGCGGCGCTACCGCCACCGCGGCGTGCCGGATCCAAGGACGGATATCGGCAACAAACCCCGTCACCGTCACCCCCGGGCGGCTCGCTAACGCAGCCACCGCTGGCGCCGGCCGACTACCCACCACATAGAAATGAACCGCCGGCTCCATCCCCCGGAGCTGAGGCAAGACCTCCTCGGCGAACCAGCAGGCGGCATCAACGTTCGGCCAATAGTCCATAGCGCCAGTCAGGACCACGGGTCGTTCGCTCGCTGCGTAAGGGCTAGCCCCCACCGCTGCCGGGTCGAAATAGTCTGTATCGACGCCATTGCTCATCGTCAGGACGTTTCCCGCCGACTCCGGTGCCAGGCGGCGGAAGGCCGCCACCTCCTCCGCCGAGACAAACAGGCTGACATCGCTCGACGCCGCCAGGCGCCGCTCATACGCCAGCAGCCGACGCGCCTCACGGGTAAAGATCGCCCGCATAGGACCCCTCCGATGCTGAGCGTACTGACGCCACTTCTCGGAATCGATGTCGACGAAATCCACAACCCGGAGCGGGGCGCTCGTGGTGTCCGGCAAGTACTGCCCCATCGACGAGGAGAAGCCAATCGCCGCATGGAGTGGACGCGTCTCGCAGATCGCTCGAGCCCAAAGCGCCAGGCATCGGTCCCGGTACCAGGGCAGGGTCAGCGGCTCACCGCTGAGGAAGCCGCTGAGTGCCCGCAGCTGCGCGCGCCATCGGGGCAGAGGGCGCGCACAGACGCTCGCACAGATGGCCTCAAGCTCCGGCAGAAAACGCCAATCGCCGGGATCGTCGACAAACGTCCCCAGATGCACCCGATGGTGGGCGGCCAGGTGGCGAAGGATATGGTAGGAGCGGATCTTATCGCCTTTGTTAGGAGGCCACGGCAGCCGATGCACAAGGAGCAGGATCTCCGCCACGCTTCCTCCTAGCCCAATTTCCGCACCACAAGGGGACCTAGCCGGTTGGCGAGAGCCAACGGCAGCCGCTGCCAGATGCGGATCGCTTGCCGGTAACGCGGGTTGAGTGGGTTGTGCTCGGGGACCGTACTCCGCTTGTAAAGCCGGTACTCGTAGGCTAGCGGCTGTGGCTCAAACCCCCAGTTCCGCTTGAAGTGGTAGGCACCGGTACCTTGCTTGCTTCGCCCGAAATCGAACAGCCGGTAGCCTTCCTGGCACCCACGACGCATCAGCTCCCAGTAGAGGAAGTCGTAGCCAGCCACCTCACGCGCCAGCGGCAACCCGCCCCCGTAGTAGGGCAAGACCTCCTCGCGGAAGTAGAACGTGAGGACACCGGCTACCGGAGCGCCCTCATGCTGGACGGTCAGCACACGGCATGCATCGCCAAAGGTCGCGGCCAGCAGGTGAAAATAACGGCGCGAGAAGACCGGCGTTCCAAGTCGGTGGACGCTCCGGGCATAGAGATCATGGAAGCGACCGAGATCTGTCTCCCAGGCGGCCTCTAAGCCGGCCTTGATCCCCTGGCGCACCATCCGGCGCTGCTTGCGCGGGATGGCCTGGAAGTTTGCGTCCTCGTCGGCCGCCAGCGGCTTGCGAAATGTTGCATACAACGTATCCTGGCGCGGCCAGTCCGGATGCATCGCTACCCGGTGCCGATACTCCAGATGCTCCACGCCAAGGTGCTGAGCACGCTCTTGGGCGGCCCGATCGAGTGCCTCACGCGCTTGCTCATCCACAGCGACCGCGCCACCGTAGACGCAGAAGGGCGTAGAGATCAGGGCATCACTGAACAGCCAGCTCTTGATGCGCGCCAAGGGCAGCACCCCGACAATGGCGCCATCGCGCTCGGCGTAGAGGTGCTCCGTCGCATGCCCAAAGGCTTCACGTAGAACCCGGGCCCAACCGCTACGGTGGAAGAAGGTAGCCTCCGGCGCCTGCTGCACAAAGGCATCCCAGCGAGCCTCATCCCCAGCTTCCAATCTCTTTACGCGTACACCCATTCCTGTGCCGACTCTCCCTGTTCGCTGGCGCGAGCGCCCCCTTAGAGCGCCTGGGCGGCCACTGCCTGTCCCGCCTGCCAGTCGGTAGTACCAGCCAGCTCCGAGGCGAAGACTCGGTCTATCCGGTCCCAGCGCAAGTCCTTCAGCAACCGATCGAGCCGCTGCTCTGTGCGATGCAGGTTCACGTAATGGCGAAAACGGGTGCGTCGATCCACCCCGGGGATCCGCGGCTGCTCCGGATCGAGCTCCCATGGATGAATATAGAAGACCGCCGGCTGCTTTTCCGCCTTTTCGAACCAATACAGCGCCGCCCAAGAGGCTCGGTACGGCAGCAACCGGAAATAGCCACCCCCTCCCGCTGGCAGGTTCCGGCCGAAGAGTCGGAGTGTTGCCGGGGGCAGCTCCAGTAAACCGTCTGAGCCCTCCGGGCGATGCGCGTGGCGCGGCGCCTCGGGAGCACCGTAGTGGTCATGCCGGATCGGGTAGACGCTTGAGCTGTAGCGGTGGCCGGTTTCCTGTAGCAGCTCCCGAGCCCAAGGGGATCGCGGCCCGATCGAAAAGGCGGGCGCCCGGTAGCCGATCACCCGCACGCCGCCGATGTCCTCAAGGAGCCCTTTGGCCCGCAAGAGATCCTCCCGGAAAGCATGGGGGCCGATCTCCCAGACCCGCTCGTGGCCGTACCCGTGGTTGGCCAGCTCGTGCCCGGCGGCGACGATCCGGCGCACCACCTGGGGGTAGCGCTCTGCCACCCAGCCGAGGGTAAAGAAGGTGCCGTGCACTCGATGCTCGGCACAGAGCTGCAGGAGGCGATCCATGCTCGCCTCGATACGCTGGGGCCAGCGATCCCACTCGTCCCGGCGGACATAAGGCGCCATGGCCAGGACTTGAAAATAGTCCTCGACATCCACCGTCAGCGCATTGCTATGCACTACGCCGCGCTCGTCCATCGCCACTACCCCCAGGGGCCATCCGCCCCATCATTCACAAGTTCAGCGAGCGGTTAAGAATCCCCTCGACCCGCCTCTAGGGCCCGCTTGAGGGAGCCACTCACCTGCCGGGTCAGGCGGTAGCCAGAAATCAGATAGCGCTCCACCCGCTCCAGCCGTTGATTCAAGCGCTCCTGGTCTTCGCGCTGAACATTCATCACCTGCTGCACCCGCTTGTAGGTAAAGCCGAGATAGCGCTCAATGCGCTGCAGGCGCTGCTCCACCGTTTGGCGGTCAGAAGACGAAGGCACCGTGCGGTCGCTTTCCATATCCCCCTTGGAAGAGCTCGCATCCGCCTCACCCAGATCGGCCTCCACCTCTTCGATCACCGACTGCACCTCTTGCTCGGTAAACTCGTGGCACTCCTCCAGGTACCCCATCAGGAGCAGCCGATCGCAGAGGGTATTGATCCGCCGCGGGATGCCCTGAGTATAGGCGTAGATACGCTGCCATGCCCCCTCAGAGAAGCTAGGGTCGTTCTCCCAACCCACCTGGGCGAGCCGGTGCTCGATGTAGGCCCGGGTATCTTCCGTGTCCATCGGGCCGAGGTGGTAGGTGGCAATCACCCGCTGGCGCAACTGCTGCATATTCTCACTGCGCAGCAGACGCCGGAATTCCGGCTGCCCTAGCAAAAAGCTCTGGAGTAGCGGACCGCCTTCATCACCCTGAAAGTTCGAGAGCATGCGCAGCTCCTCAACGGCCTCATCGTTGAGGTTCTGCGCCTCATCCACCACCAGGAGCGCACGCTGGCCGCGATTGCGAATCCGAACCAAGAAGCGTTCCAGCTCGAGCAACTGATCCGCCTTGTTCTCCGGGGGGTTCTCGATCCCAAAGGCCAGACAGACCCACCGCAGCAGACTGTCAGCATTGAGGCGAGTACTCACCAGGTGTGCCGCCATGAGCGGACGCTCCACGATCCCTCCGAGCAGGCTCCGCGCCATGGTTGTCTTCCCGGCACCGACCTCGCCCGTAATGACGATAAAACCCTCTCCCTGTTGGACACCGTACTCCAGGTAGGCCATGGCGCGCCGATGGCCCTTGCTAGCGTAGAAGAAACGCGGGTCAGGGCTTAGCGCGAAAGGTTTGTCGCGCAAGCCGTAAAAGTCCTCATACATAGGCAGATCAAAATTCCATGGTCAGGCGGGCAGTAATGCGATTCTCGCGACGGCGCACGTCGGATCCCCGATCCTCACGATCCTCAACACTCTGGCGGTAGGTATAATCCAGATCGCCGGTGGTCCGCCGTCCTATGCTCCGAGACAGACCCAGTGAGACTCGATACTCCTCCAGCATTCTCTCGCGCTGATCGCGATCTGCCCCCTCCACCTCGCGGTAGACGCCGCGCAGGTTGGCGTCCGTCCGGCTGCCGATCGCCCAGCGCCACAGGCCGGTTGCACGGCGTTCCTGATCAACTGCATCCCCGCTCGTGTCACCGAGCTCAAATTCGCGATCCGTCTCCAGCTGCGCAAGCTCGATGCGAAACGTGCTCACGCCTGTCTCGTAGTCCCAGCTCGCCCGCCAAGTCTCCGTGAAGATAATGCGATCGTCATCAACCAGCAGCTCGTCGGAATCAATCAACCCGATATCCGCGAGCAGTAGGTCAATATCCGTGGCCTCTGGATTCAGGGCGCGAGCGGCGCTATCGGAGCGACGCTCAGCGTAGGAGAGCTGATAAGTGGAGCGTGGCGCCTGGTGGGTGATGCTCAGAGAGCGTTGCTCACGGCGGTTCGTTCGTTCCAGCCCCTCAATCTCATCCTTGAACCGCCCATAGCTCCCTTGAAACCGCGTATTGCGCAGCGGCGCCCAGTCAGCATTGACACGCCAGCTCTGGGTATCTACTTGAGCCCCATCCTCGACCCGGTTCCAGCCGTCACTGCCGGTGGCACTCAGCCGCAGGGAGCCACCGAACTGGTACCCCAAGGTGGCCTCGTTGGAGAGGCGATCCACTTCTGCACGGTCCGGATCCTCGAAGCGATCCCAGCTGCGTTCCGAAAGAAGCTGCCAGAAGGTCGAGCCAAATTGCGGGCCGCTGTCGAGCCGGTACTGGGCACGATGGACTTGCTGCGGCTCGCGCTCAGAGCGATGGTAGCGGATCTCATCGAAGGTGTAGCGGACCTGCTGCTCCGTGAATCGCCCTTGCCGCCAGATCCAGTAGGGGCTGACCCGATAGCGCGTGGTCTCCTCCTCTTCACCAGCGGTCAACGGCTGGAAGGTCGACTCCGCTCGCAGATCGCGGCGAATCGATCCGTCGACAAAGACCGAGTTGCGCACTAGCTCGACATCGCCCGCACCGCGCAAGCGATGAAAGCTGCGATCCCGATCGCTGTCTTCCCAGTAGAAGCGGTTATCCCATAGGTAGCGGAGACTCACCGTAGCCCGCCCCCCTTCTCCGGTCAGGCTGAACCCCGGCTGAAGGAGCGTGATGTGATCCGACACCTCCGAGCCCCGCTCGGCAAAGCCAGCGTTGTCCGTCCACTCGTGCCCCACCGTTACCCGCGGCGTAAAGGTCCAATCGGTAGCCGCCTGCCCTGCCTGGGGGGTCAAAGTCAGTCCGCTCCCGACACCGCCTCCAAGGAGAAGGAGCGCTAGGCGGCACGCTCTAGCTGTCCTCGGCGACACGGCCATCCGCTTCCCTAGCGGCACTGTTGCGAGATTCCTTACCGTAGTAGCCGTAACCGTAGCCGTAACCACTATAGCCACCGTAACCTAGTCCCCAGGAACCGGTGGCCTTATTGAGCATGGAGAGCACCACGTCACACCCCTCAAGCAGTTCTGCAGCCCGCGTGACAGCCGTTTGTGCTGTGCTCTCCGCCTCAATCACCAAAAGCACCTGACCCATCTTACGGGCTAGCACGCTCGGCTCACTGGTCGAGAGCAACGGCGGGGAGTCGAAGAGGATCAACCGATCGGGATACCGCTCGTGGAGCTCTAAGAGCAGATCCGTCATCGCTTGACTGGCCAACAACTCTGTCGAACGGCCGTGGGGCCGCCCCGCCGGCAGTACCGTCAGGTCCGGGATGTCGGTGCGTAAGAGCACATCCGGCAGGCTGAGCTGGGGATCAGTCAACAGATCCATGAGCCCCCGGTCAGCCTCGAACCCCAAGGTTTGCGGGATATTCGGTCGTGCCACATCGGCATCGACAACCAGCACCGTACGATCCACCTCCATGGCAATGCTCAGAGCCAGGTTGATTGTCGAGAAGGTTTTGCCCTCGCCCGGGATCGCACTGGTGACCATGATCAGTCGCCCTTTCTCCACCCCCGGCACCCCGTCCGTCACCCCGTGACGTCCGAAGGCGTTGTCCAGCAATGGACGCTTGATCAGGCGGAACTCTTCCTCAAGCCCACTACGCTCCTCTCCCGGGATCTGGATCCCATGGTGACGCAAGTTCCCGTAATCGATCCGGACGTCGACAGGCCGCTCGGCCACACGAGACTGCTCCGTGGCTTTGCGGGCGCCTCCTGGCTGCTGCACTGAGGGCTGAGACCTCGAGGCCTCCCCAGGTGTATCGGCTCGATCGTTAGCCTGCTGATCGTGCGCCTTAACCGACTCCTCCCTCGACGCCTCCCCACGCGCACCAACCTGGCTATCTCGGCGCTTCTCCAGCGCCCGCTCGATAATGCTCATACGCCCTCATCCGATTAGGCAAAGTAGACAACCACCACTGCATAGGCGATCAGCAAAGCACTGGTTGCACCAAAGAAGATTAGCATCTCCATGCGCCGACGGCGCCGATGGGCTGGTGTTCGCACTCGTGAGACCTGCCCTACCACGGGCCGTCCGGTAATCCCCCCCAGTTTGTCGAGAGTAGCTACCGTGCCTCGAATCTGAGCCAACAGGAAGGCGAATCCCGTCCCGGTCCCAAGCCCGAGGATCAGCACGGCACTAGCGAGCAGCGGGCGATTCGGAGCTGATGGGGCACTCGGCTGCTCCGGTGGTTGCAGGACACGAAAGTCTACGGAATTCGCTCCCTCCTGGACTTCACCGCTCAGCACAGCCCGTTCAAGCCGATCCCGCAGCTCGGCGTAGCTGTTTTGCAGGGTCTCTTGATCTCGCGTCAGCCGGTTGTACTCCGACTCGATCTCCGGCACATCATCGGCGATCGACTCCAGCTTCCCGACTCGCTCGCGCTGCTCCTTAACTCGAGTCTCCAGTGAGGCTACGCGACTCTCAAGCTCGGCCAGCTCCAGCTGCAACGGATTATCGGACTGACCAGGGGCGAGACGGTCCACCGGAGAGGCTACCAAACCTTCGCCGCCCCTCTCAGCTTGCCGCTCACGCTCTTCGCGCAGGTCCTCCAGCACACGCCGTGTGTGCTTGACGTCCGGATGCTGGTCGGTATATCGGCGTCGTAGCTCGTCGAGTTCCGATTCCATGTTGCTGATGCGATCATCGAGCTCAGGGGTCTCGACTTCCGAGCGACTGCCCCCGCTCTCAAGCTGCGCTACGAAGTTCTCGTAATGACTTCGGGCCTGTTCATACTCCAGCTCTACCTCATCCAAGCGCTCACGCTCAGCCTCCAGGCGGCTGTAGAAATCACCTTCGGCCAAGAGGACCTCTGCGTGCTCACGGCGGAAATCCTCAACTTCCTCTTCCTTAGCCCGCAGCCGTTCCTCGTAGCGTTCCAGCTGGTTCTTGATGAATTCACGCGAACTCGTCAGGTCCATTCGAGAGCCGCCGAGACCGCGCTCCATGAACAGGTCGCCAGTCTCACGCACCGCTTGATAGGCCACTTCCGGATCCTGATGAGAGAAGTCAATCGTAAAGATATTATCGTCTCCGCCTCGAAGGTCTATGCCTTGTAACTCATTGACAGCGCGATCGATCTCATCGTAGCCAAGGAGGATGTCGAGATCCGCTTCACGGGCAATTTCGCGCAGGTTATCGCGACTGAGGAGGGTGCTCGTCATCATGTTCATCCGTTGCTCAGCGTCCGGTCGCACGGTCATGCCACTAAGCAATGGATCAAGCACCGAATCCGTGTTGACGTAGACCTCGCTGGAGGCCCGGTACGTATCAGGGATCGTGTCAATATATACCCAACCGGGTATACAGACTAGCCATGCGATAGGGAGGATCCACCATCTTCGACGCCAGGTCGCTCGTAACTGATGCCAGAACTCCTGAACGACCTGTTCCATCTGCCTCATAGGTATTCGACTCCCCCAGGCTTCGTGCCGGAACCGCTCTGCGGCAAGGGTAGCAGTGTCCTACGAGTCCGCAAGGGCCCGCTCCGAGAGCGGCGATTTGCGGATCTTCTCGCGCAGTTGCGGCGTCGTGCGGGCTTGCTTGTAGGTCGTGGCTCCGCCCATGCTACTGACCTCGCTTTTCCGGGTTTTCAGGCTCTCCCCCAGCTCCTTCAAAGCGAACCGAGCTTGGAAGAAGAGGATAGCTCCTTGGCGGTATATGATCATCCAGATCGCAGCGCTTTACGAAACCACGGCAAACGGTGTCAGTTTTATTAACGCACTTTTTGCACGGTAACACCGAACCCCCGCCCGGACGTTGGCACACTGAAGCAAAGTGTGCACCAAAGGCCGAGTGGCATGGCTCATGCTAGTAAACCTGTGCAATAGACAGTCGTAAGACCGCGATCGCCACGGAGGCTAGTACCGGCCATCCACGACCTTGGGAGGATACAACGTGAACGCCCCCGACCTAGCGGAGGAACTGGCCGATTTCTGGCTCCCAGTGCTAGCGGAGCGCACCTGGGAAGAGCGTGCCGGCATGCTGGAACAAATCCTTGGGCAGCTGGCGGAGGATACCCTCGATTTTAAGTTCTATCGTCAGCTCGTCCCCTTATTTTTGGCGGCCATCATCGATCGTCTTGGGGTCGATGAGCCAGTCTCCACCAGGACTCAGGCACGGATCTACGCCCAGTCGGCCGCCCCGAAGCATCGTGCGATGGCCCTAGAGCCCTTCCCGGACATCTACTCACGCCCTACTTGGCGCGGCCACCCACGCAACAACCCCTTCGACCGACGAGACGCCCCGCGACACCGCGTCAGCGCCTCGGGGACGATCGAACTGGGATCGGGGCGACAGTCCATCACCGGCCGAATCGAGGATTTATCCCGGACCGGGGCCCGGGTATCATGGCCGACCATTCTGGACTGCGGCCAGACGCTCCGGCTTAGGCTCACGCCAAAAGCACCTCCAAGACAGGCGCAGGTAGTCCGAGTCGATGAACACGGCTGCGGGCTTGCTTTCGGTCCTTTCGCGGTCTGTGTGGGGGACGGGAACTTGCCGCGGGGGTAGTAGGCCGACGGCCTGACCCGATAGGTTGTGCCTCGCCATCCCAACCAAGCGAGTAGCTGTCATGGCCACCGAGCACGCCCTGTTCACCGCCGCGCTGGGGCTGAGCGCGCCCTGGGAGGTCAGCGACATCCGCTTCGATGCCGAGGCCAAGCGCATCGACTTCGATGTCACCTTCGCTAGCGGCAGCCGCTTCGCCTGTCCGGCCTGCGGCGCTGAGGGGCAGCCGGTCCACGACACGCGCCAGCGCACCTGGAAGCACCTGCACTTCTTCGAGCACCAGGCCTACATCCACGCCGCGGTACCGCGGGTGCGCTGCCAGGAGTGTGGGAAGACCTCGCAGGTTGAGGTGCCTTGGGCACGGCCGGAGAGCGGATTCACGCAGCTATTCGAGGCACTGGTCATCACCCTCTGCCAGCAGATGCCGGTCCGGCAGGTCGCCGCCTATCTGGGCATCGGCGACGACCCGATCTGGCGGATCCTAGACCACTACGTCAGGGCGGCTCGTGCGCGGGAGGACTTCAGCGATGTGCGCGCCGTCGGCATCGACGAAACCGCCGCGCGCCGGAGGCAGCGCTACATCACCGTTTTCCAGGACCTGGAAGAAAGGCGCCTGCTGTTCGCCTGTAAGGGCCGGCACCAGGGCACCGTCGGGCGCTTCGCCGCGGATCTGCGCGCGCACGGCGCTCGGCCGGAGGTGATCGAGGCGGCGTGCATCGACATGAGCAAAGCCTATATCGCCGGCGTACAGCGCCACCTGCCGCAAGCGGCGATCACCTTCGATGCCTTCCACTTGGTGCAGCTGGCCAACGAGGCCGTCGACGAGGTCCGCCGCGCCGAGGTGCGTACCGAGCCCGCGCTCAAGCGCACGCGCTGGGTCTGGCTCAAGGATGCCGGGCGCCATACGTTCAAGCAGCTCACCGAGCTCCACCACCTCTCCCGGACCCGGCTGAAGACCGCCCGCGCCTGGCGACTCAAGGAAGCCCTGCGAGCCCTCCTGACGCAGCCCAAGGACCGCGAGGAGGCCGAGCAGGCGCTCAAGGCCTGGTACAGCTGGGCGCGGCGCTGCCGGCTGGAGCCGTTCAAGCGCTTGGCGCTGACCCTCAAGGCCCACTGGCAGGGCATCCTCAACGCCTTCGACTCGCGCCTGTCCAACGGCGCCGTCGAGGGCATGAACACCCAGATCCAGGCGGCCAAGGCCCGGGCTCGGGGCTTTCGCACCACCCGGAACCTGATCACCGTGTGCTACCTGATCGGCGGCAAGCTTACCCATCTGTTGGCGTCACCTTACGGCACAACATATAGGGGTGCCGCGGCATGAGATGATGGGGGGGTATCACCCACATGGATTTGGATAGCGCCGACGTTCACTCTGCCGCCGATCTTCATCGGCAGCGGACAAGCAATTCCCTTTTTTTAGGGGGGGGATAGAAGAAACGATGCCAACAAGACGGTATTACGTTCACAGGGCCACCTCGGACAATCTGGTCAAACAGCATTACCACATGCGTTACCGTACTTTTTGCAAGGAAAAGGGCTTCGAGCCCGCGGAGCACCACCCCAGTGGCCTTGAAAAGGATGCGTACGATCGCATCGCGATCCACTTTCTCGTGCAACGACAGTGCCCCAATCAGACCACGGACTACCCCGCCACGATTCGGTGGATTCCTGGAGATGCCGCTCCCTTGCCAATCGAGCAAATTTCCCACATCCGTTTCCCTCGGAACCCGGACCGGGCGAACGTAGCAGAACTATCGCGTCTCATTATTCGGGATGCATGCCTCAAAGAGCGCGGGTCCATATTCTCCATTTTAATCGACCACTTCTTGAGTTTCGCAAAAACCCAAAACACGAGATACTTGCTTTTACTGATTCGGCCCTCTTTCGTGCGGATGCTCCATCGTCGTGACATTTATCCCATCTCATTTGGGCCACAGATCCAATACCGCGGGCTTCGTATACCTTGCTACCTCGATGTTCGGATGCACGAATCCCTATGGTACGAAAAAACCGACCGTAGACAGCCTTTGCGCCATTTACCTAAACCTTGTTCCGCTGACACTTTAGAGCCTACAGAAACTTTCAGCCGCTTTCCAGTAAAGCATTCGTGTTCGATAAGTAAAGAACCCCTAACTCCAGGATTCGAGTAACCCCGCTTGAGGGCATTACAATGAGAAATGATAATCCCTTTACCAGCTTCCAAAAGTACTTTCAGATTGAGCTGATCGACACACCCTCGGATATCTGTAAAGCGCGACGGCGGCATGAATCCGGTGAGTCGTTGCCCGACGACTTCCGAAATATCAGGGAGTTATTCCGGCTTCGGCACAACGTGTATTGCGAGGAGTTTCAGTATGAGCCGCTCCAACCGGATGGCCTGGAAATGGACGACTACGACGAGCGCTCCTGGCACGCGGTGCTGCGTTACCGAGGGGCGAACGGCGACAAACCCTCGGGACAGCTTGCCGGGTGTGTCCGCGTTGTCTATTCCGAGCCGGTCGTTGGGCATCCGGCACTCCCCCTGCAGGCACACTACCACCATCCCTTTTTCGCGAATGGCCCGTCGCCGGAGCAGTTCGAGGCGAGCACCATCTGCGAGATTTCCCGACTTGCCGTGCACCAGGGCTTCCGTCGCCGTGCCAAGGAGCAAGAGGCCAAGGAAGGCGCGATCTCCATGCCGGCCAAGGAGCAGGTACGGACGTTCCCGCTGCTAGCGGCCGGGCTCTTTGCCGCGGCAGCGGCCACCATCATCGAGCAGCGCAAAGACCATATCTTTGTCATGATGGAACCCAAGTTGCACCATCGCCTTCACCGGAAGGAGCGAATCCGTTTCGCGCAAATCGGAGTGCCCATCAATTTCCGTGGGCAGCGGGCACCCTACTACCTGAATGCGGAGGAAGGACAACACGACCTGAGAGCGTCGCCCAATCTTGCTCCTCTCTACGAAATCGTCCGCCAGCAACTCGGAATCACCCCATGAAGATGCCGCTCATCCGAAGAGTCTCTCGCCACGCCTGGCCCCCAGAAGCACAAACCATGCCCTCTGCAAAGCCAAGGGCCCGGGTGGCGGCTTGGCTAGCAACGCTCAGCCTCGGCGTAGTGGCTGGATTGGGCTCGGGTGCGGGCTTCGCCGCTGATCAGGACGGTGAAGACCTGGCGCAACAGGTCTATGATCGGTCGGATGGCGATGATCTGGTCACCCAGGGGACCATGGTGCTCACCGGTGACCGGCGCCGGGAGCAAACCCGTGATCTCTACGAGTACCGGCTGGACGGTGAGGATGACGAGAGCTGGCAACTGATTCGCTTTACCTCACCCGCCAACGTGGCCAATACTGGGATGATCACACACAATCGCCCCGACGGCAGCAGCGAGCAGCGCCTCTATCTGCCAGCGGCGGATCGGGTGCGACGGATCAGCAGCGACAACCGCGCCGGCAACTTCGTCCAATCCGATCTCTACTACGAGGATCTGGAGACCCGCAAGCCGGATCAGGATGAGCACCGTATGATCGGCGAGGATGAATATCACGGCACCCCCGTCAAGCTGCTCGAGAGCACCCCGGCGGAGGGAGAGGACTCGGCCTATACCCGCCGGGTCCGCTGGGTCGATCCCCAGACCCTGCTCGACCTGCGCGTCGACCTGTACCGGGGCGGTGAGGCCCCCGAGAAGCGCATGGAGGTCCAGGAGATCGAGCGGATCCAGGGCTATTGGACGGTCACGCGCAGCACCATGACGAACCTGCGCGATGGCACGCGGACCGTGATCCAGATCGAGGAGGCGATCTATGACCAGGGGCTGCCCCAAGATCTCTTCGGCAGCCGGGCGCTCTCTAATCCGGCCCGGGAGGAGCGCTTCCGCCCCTGATACAGCCCCGAGGCGAGCAGCAAAGCGGCGGCGATGGGCCCGCGCCTGGGCCGCGGCCATCCTCCTGACCTCGGGGCCGGTCTCATCGGACGATGCCATCCGCTTCGGGGCCCCCGAGGAGATGGCCGCCGAGTCCGAGGCCGAATCGCCCGACCCCACCTCTTGGGATTTCGGCCTGCGTGACGGCCTCATCGAGACGGGCGCGCTCACCGGCGGAACCCGCCCGCTCGACGCGACCGGATACGCCCGGGGAGCCGTCCATGCGCAAAGGCGTTGGGGGACGTCCTGGGCGGTCAAGCTGGGCGCTCGGGCGAGCGGAGCCACGCAAGGGCGCAACCCCGCCGACGGCTACTCGCGTATCACCGACGCCAGCCTCGACTACGATGAGAACTGGATCCGCTACCGCGCCGATTGGGGGCAGTGGACGGTCGGGGCGCAACGAATCTTCTGGGGCCGGGTCGACGGGCGGCCGCCGACCGATCGGCTCGGCACCGAGGACCTGACCCGCTTCGTCCTGGACGAGCCCGAGGAGCGCCGCCGCGCCAGCCCGGCGGTGCGGCTGGAGAGCTACCACGGCCCCTGGAAGCTCGACGCCGTGGCCCTAGCCGGCTTCCGCGCCGCGGAACTCCCCGACGACGACAGCATCTGGCACCCGGTAGATCGCGCCACCGGGCGAATTGTCGGCGTAGATACCGATGCCCGGCTCCCGGGCACCAAGGAGCGGCTGAGCGCCCTGATCACCCCCGAAACGGGGCTCGACGAAGCCCCCGCTGGCACCGGCGGCGGCGGGCTGCGCTTGAGCCGAGAAGGCCGAGATGTGGATTTCGCCGTCACGGCCCAGCGCGTGCGCCGCTCCGAGCCCTACTACCGGGCCAGCGACAACGACCTCCAGCAACTGGCAGCCTTCCTGGAGAACCCGGCCGGTGATGCCCCACGCATCCAGCGCCTGGTGGCCGAGCATCCTCAGACCTGGGTCCTGGGCGGGGATCTGGCGTTCGTCACCGGCGCCTGGACCTGGCGCGCCGAGACGGCGTGGCTCAGCGACGTCCCGGTGACCCGCGAGGCGGACTGGCGCTACGACACCACAGAGGGCGCCGAGTGGGCCATCGGCGCCGAGGGCTATCCCGGCTGGCGCGACAACCTGCGGCTGACCCTCCAGCTCGAGGGCGAACACCGCCTCGATGCCAAGAATATGCTCGACCCGGAGGATACGCTCTCGCTCAGCGGCGAGATCGAGGACGACTCGCTCTACCGGCACCAGCTCCGGGCCCGCATACGCTTCCGCGTCGCCCTCAACCGCCACGACACCTACCTCAACCCCGAGCTGGCATGGACCGCGATCGAGCCGCAAGAGTTCTTCCTAGGGGTGCACTGGATGGACGGTGATACGGATACCGCCGGCGGCTTCTACCACGACCACCGCCTTGTAACCGTCGGCTGGCGAGGCGACTGGTGATGCGCTGGATGCTCGGCCACCCCCGCCTGGCGCTGGCTATCCTGGCTGTCGCCGTTATCGCGCCCTTGCCCCTCAGCCTTCAGGTCGAGATCAACAACGCCGTCCAGACGTATTTCCC
>JBKGYE010000006.1:0-50197 GCA_046546255.1 Halorhodospira sp.
CGAGGTTGATGGCTTCGAGTTGCTTGCTGCTCATCTAGGTTGGGCTCCTCGCTTCAATGGCGCTTGGCTGACGATTCATCTGGCAGCAGTTTACCAAAATCCATACGCCCATGGCAGGAGCGAATTCAGGCATGGTAATTCCTTTCTCCTTGGTCCGGGCAGGGGCTTGATCTTTTTTAGACGTCGGATATCCCCATGAAGAGAAAGATGAGAAAGAGGGGCAGTACAATCATGGCAATGCCGTGGCCGAATGGACAAAGGGGCTGGGTGGATGCTCCAGCGGCTACTGTCTTGTGGGGAACGTCGCTATAGCTGAGGGGGGTTACCCGCCAAATTATCCACAGGTGAACTCTTTACTCGGGGCGTCCGCGTGACTTCACTCATCAAAGTAACCCCGGAAAAATCAGGCTGGCAAGGAGCTTGTAATCTCTATGGAAGAGATCGGAAGGAACCTGGTGGAGGCGGCGGGGATCGAACCCGCGTCCGCAGGAGCTACGCCCTCGGTCCTACATGCTTAGCCGTTCTATTCTTTTTAACGGATGGTCACCCGAACGGCAGGGTGATCCACCCGCGAGCCCGTTGGGTTTCGCGATGCCGGACCGGACCTATCCGGACACCGCTATCCTATGTCTATGACTGCTCGTCAGCCGGCATAGGCACCGACTGGGAGCAGCTGGCGGGTGTTACGCCGCCAGGGCGTAGTTGTCGTCGTTGGCAACTATCTTTAGGTACAGCCTGTTTTACGAGGTTGACTGTCACCTCGGCATGCACCTCAGGTTTCGCGACCTGCGTCGAAGCCATGTCGCCCCCTGTTGCTACATCGACAGTGTAGGGCTTCAGGGGTTCCTGAGCAAGTGGCATGCCGCGAGATGGCGGCTAGACCTTGTGCTTGAGCAGACGCTCACGTTGACGTTGCCAGTCGCGCTCCTTCTTATCCGCGCGCTTGTCGTGTTTCTTTTTGCCCTTGGCGAGCCCAATCTCAAGCTTGGCTAGGCCGCGCTTCCAGTAGAGCTTGAGCGGTACCACCGTGTAGCCTTCACGGTCGACAGCGCCAGCGAGGCGGCTGATCTCCCGTTGGTGGAGCAAGAGCTTGCGCGTGCGCGTTGGATCAGGGCGGACGTGGGTAGAAGCGGTACTTAGCGGCGTGATGGTACAGCCGATTAGCCACGCCTCGCCACGTCGAATCAACGCATGGCTCTCGGTGAGGTTGACGCGCTTGGCACGGAGTGACTTGACCTCCCAGCCCTCAAGGGCGAGGCCAGCCTCCATGCGCTCCTCGATGAAGAAGTCGAAGCCGGCCTTGCGGTTGACGGCGACGACATTGCTCTCACTTTGCTTGTTCTTTCCGGCTTTCTTGCTCACGGCGCGCATTGTATCGGTGCTGCCTGGCTACGCAAAGCGCCTTCTTCCCTGATGCATGGGTCCTTGCCCGCCCGGGCTGCGATCGTGACAATGAGCTTCTATCCCATAGGCCGCTACATCTAGGGGAAGGCCCATGCCGAGCATCAGCCGCAGCGAGCTGGTTCCCTACACCGCGACTGAGATCTATGACCTGGTTAACGACGTCAAGCGCTACCCGGAGTTCATCCCTTGGTGCAAGGAGTGCGAGATCCTCTATACCAGTGATGACACCACCCGGGCACGCATGACCTTCGCCAAGGGCGGGATGGAGAAGTCCTTCGTCACCGCTAACCGCCACCAGCGCGGGAAGATGATCGATATCCGCCTGGTAGAGGGGCCTTTCCAGCGCCTGGAGGGGTATTGGCGTTTCCAGGACCTGGGGGAGCGTGCCTCCAAGGTGACTTTGGACATGGGGTTCGAGTTCTCTAACCGCTTGGTCGCTTACGCCTTCGGGAAGGTGTTCACACAGGTCGCCAACACCCTGGTCGACTCCTTCGTCCGGCGGGCCCGTGAGGTCTACGGAGAGCGTGATGTCCTCTGAGTCGCAGATCCAGGTCGAGGTGGTCTACGCTTTGCCGCAGCGCCAAAGTGTGCTCACGGTGACCCTGTCGCCCGGCAGTACAGTCGCCGAGGCCATTGAGGCCTCTGGGATCCAGGGGCAGTACCCTGAGATCGATTTGGAGCAGCAGTCAGTAGGGATCTTCGGCCAGATCGTTGGACTCGATACCGCGCTACAGGATGGAGACCGGGTCGAGATCTACCGTCCGTTGCAGGTCGATCCCAAGGAGGCGCGCAAGCGACGCGCTGCACGTAAGGCTTAGCAGGCGAGGCTTAGCACGCGGGGAGAGGCGGGGC
Source organism: Halorhodospira sp. (assembly GCA_046546255.1). Lineage (GTDB taxonomy): Bacteria > Pseudomonadota > Gammaproteobacteria > Nitrococcales > Halorhodospiraceae > Halorhodospira. The sequence continues at coordinate 2,257 of JBKGYE010000006.1, forward strand.
GGCGGGTGTTCACCCTGCCGGAGGTGGCAGAGCGGACAGCTGCCCTCAGGCGTCGTCGCCGTTCCAGCGGTCCTCGATCTCTACCACCTCTCCATCCTCGAAGTGCAGCGTCAAGCGCCTTTGGGCCTGCTCCGTGCCGCGGCGCTCGTAGAGGTAGTCCCAGCGCTGCGCTTCGAAGGGGTGCTCAAGCAGCGGTCTTCCGAGCAAGCGCTCCACTGCCGCCTTGCTCATCCCAGGCTGCACACGGGCGATATCTTCCTTCTCCAGCAGGTTCCCCTGCTCGATCTCGAGCGGTTGCGCAAAGGGGAAGTGCCCCCCGCAGCCCCCGGCGAGAAGCGCTGCAGAGAAAATTTGTAATAAGAATAAATTGCGTTTTTGTGGCATCAGCATAGTGCAAATGATAGCCTAACAATGTGACAGCGTAACAGTCTTGAAGGGGGAGCCGTGGACGCTGGTGGCTTACGCAAGGCGGGCTTGAAGGTCACGCTGCCGCGCATGAAGATCCTCGAGGTGCTGCAATACAGCCGGCAGCGTCATGTATCGGCGGAAGAGGTCTACCGCGCGCTGCTCGATGCCGGCGAGGACATCGGATTGGCGACGGTCTACCGGGTGCTCACCCAGTTCGAGACCGCCGGTTTGCTGGTGCGCCACAACTTCCAAGGGAGTCACTCGGTCTTTGAGCTGAACAATACCTCCCACCATGATCACTTGGTCTGTATCGAGTGCGGGCGGGTCGAGGAGTTCGTCGATGAGACCATCGAGCGGCGTCAGCGGGAGACGGCGAAGGAGCACGCCTTCTATATGACCGGCCATTCTCTGGTCCTTTATGGTATCTGTCCGGAATGCCGGGCGAAAGCGAGCATGGAAGAAGCGGATACAGAGCCGGAAGAGGGGGGCGAGGCATCTGCTCGTGCCACCGCTGCGACCGACCGCTCGACCTAAGGGGTGCGCAACCTTCAAGTGCCGCCTCGTTCTAGCATCCGCTCGGCGGCTGCACGCTCATGGTTGCCGATCTTCAATCCGCCGAGCATGCGTGCGAGCTCCTCAACCCGCTCGGCGCGTCCGAGTGCGTCGACCTCGGTACGGGTCTCGCCATCCTGCTCGTGCTTGCGTACATGGAAGTGTCGGCGTGCCTGGGCGGCGACCTGGGGCAGGTGGGTTACGCAGAGCACCTGGTAGCGTTGTCCTAGGGTGCTGAGCATGCGCCCCACCACCTCGGCTACCCTGCCGCCGATGCCAGCGTCTGCCTCGTCGAAGATCAGTGTCGGTACCCCGCTCGAGCGACTGACGGTGGCTACCTGGATAGCCAGCCCGAGGCGAGACAGCTCGCCGCCGGAGGCGACCCGGGCGAGAGGGCCGGCGACCTGGCCAGCGTTGGTCCGGACCTGGAGCTCGATACGGTCGAGCCCTTGGGCGGATGGTGCAGCGTGTGGATCGAACTGGACTTGCGGGAGGAGTTCCGCGCCAGCCATGCCGAGCTCAGCGAGCAGCTCGCGGACCTCCGCGGCGAGCTGCTCGCCGGCCTGCACGCGGGCTGTGGAGAGCCGTTTGGCTGCCTCGGTATACGTTGTCACCGCTTGCTCGCGCGCGCTGCGCAGCTCCTCGAGCCGTTGCCCGGCGTTCTCCATCCGCTCCAGCTGCTCGCGCAGGCTTTCCAGCGTCCCAGGCAGGGCCTCCACTTCCACGCGATGCTTGCGGGCCAGGTCACGCAGATCGCTGATGCGCTGATCCAGTTCGCTCAGGCGCTGCGGGTCCGCCGTTAGCCCCTCGGCGAAGCTGTGCACGGCCTGGCAGGCTTCCTCCAGATGGGCAAGGGCGCTCTGTAGCAGGTCGGCGGCCTCGCCGAGCTCTGGGGCGATCTCGCGGCGCTCCTCGAGTTCGCGGATGGCGCGGCCGAGGCGGGCCTGGGCCGAGTCGTCATGATCGTAGAGGCTTTCCAGCTGCTCGTTCGCCAAGGCGGTGAGCGATTCGGCATGAGCGAGCCGTTGATGCTCGGCCTCCAGCTCGGCGATTCCCTCCTCGCTCGGGGCGGCAGCCGTCAGCTCCTCGACCTGGTGGCGGAGCAGGGCAAGGCGGTCCTCGTAGCCGTTCTTGGTGCCCTCGAGCTCAGCGAGCTCCTGGTCGATGGCGCGTAACGCCCGGTAGGCCTCAGCCACGGCCTTACGTTCCGCCTGGGCGTCCGTGAAACCGTCGAGCAGCTCCCGCTGCACGGCTGGGCGGAGCAGGGACTGGTGGGCGTGCTGGCCGTGGATATCAACCAGCTGCTCGCCGAGCGCCCGAAGCATGCGCAGCGTCACCGGTGAGCCATTGATGTAGCCTCGGGAGCGCCCGCTGCTCTGGATCACGCGGCGGAGCACGAGCTCGTCATCGGCCTCGAGTTCATGCTCGGCTAGCCAGGTACGGACCCCCTCATCCGGCGGCTCAAAGATGGCGCTTACCTCGGCGCGTTGAGCGCCGGGGCGGACGATCTCTGCGTTGGCCCGGTCACCGAGGCAGAGCCCCAGGGCATCGAGCAGGATCGACTTGCCTGCCCCCGTCTCGCCGGTGAGCGCATGCATGCCCGTGTCCAGCTCCAGCTCTAGGTGCTCGACGATGGCGAAATCGCGGATGTGGATCTCCCTTAGCACAGCCCGTGGCTCCTTATGCGCTGCAGGATACGGATTGGCTCATCGGACCGCCCCAGCCGAGCTTGGCCCGGAGGAGGTTGAAGTAGCTGTAGCCTGGCGGATGTACCAGGCGGATGGGTGTGGGGTGCGCGGCGATCACCAGCCGGCTGTTCGGGTGCAGGGTCAGGTCAGCCTGGCTGTCGCAGCTAACCCGGGCATGCTCCAGGAAGCCGGGGTGGACACTGACCTCGATACGGCTGTTGCCGTGGATCACCAGCGGGCGGTTGCTCAGTGTGTGCGGGCAGATGGGCACCAGCACCAGGGCATCCAGGTTGGGGTGTGCGATGGGACCGCCGCCGGCCATGGCGTAGGCAGTGGAGCCGGTGGGGGTGGCCACGATCAGCCCGTCGGAACGGTGATCGCTCAGCGGCTCACCATCGACCCGGGTGACCAGTTCGATCATGCGGGCGGTATTCCAGCGGTGGAGGACGACCTCGTTGATGGCCACATCGCTGCTGAGCAGGGCATCCTCGGGGGCGGTGCGGATCTCGGCGGTGAGGATCAGCCGCTCCTCGAGGACGTACTCGCCGTCGAGCACCCGGCCGACCTCATCCAGGTGCTCCGGGGCGACGTCCACCAGGAAGCCGAGACGGCCGCGGTTGATGCCCATGAGCGCGATATCGGTGCGCCCGGCCAGGGCGCGGGCGGTATGGATCAGGGTGCCGTCGCCACCGATGGCGATGATCAGGTCGGCGGCCTCAAGCAGCTCCTCACGCGGTAGCCGCTGTGCGGGATCGTGACCGTTGCGCTCGACGGACTGAGCGTCGAGCAGCAACCTGCAGCCCCGAGCATCGGCAATCGGGCGCAAACGCTCGACGAGACCTACGACTGCCGGGTCCCCCGGCTTGCCGGTGATGCCTACGGTCGGGAAAGGGGGGGTATGGGCGTCCATGACCCGGAACAGTACCACTTCGCCCCAAGGGCGCCAATTGGCGCACTGTCGCGTTGACGCTATCTTCGCAGCACTGCTAGCCTCCATAAACGCCCCATCCCTTAGGGGTTTCATCCCGCGAAGACGCGCAACCGGTAGTCCCACGAGTCATGAGCCCGCCGTACGAGCTGGAGCTGGGCGAGCGTGCGCGGATATTGCTCCGCACGTTGATCCGCCGCTACATCGAGGACGGCAGGCCCGTCGGCTCGCGTATCCTCGCCCGTGAGGCTGGGTTGGATGTCAGCCCGGCGACCGTGCGCAACGTCATGGCCGATCTCGAGGCGTTCGGCTACGTGGTCTCGCCCCATACCTCCGCCGGGCGGGTGCCCACTGATCGTGGCCTGCGCCTTTACGTCGATTGCCTCCTTGAGGTCGAGCCCCTGCGTCCGTATACGATCGAGCTTCTGCGCCAGCGGCTGGTGCGCGACTGCGAGGAGGGGCGCGAGGAGCTCGCTGACTCGGCCTCTGATCTGCTCTCGCAGCTGACCCGGCTCGCCGGCGTGGTCACGCTCCCGCGTCGAGAGCGGGCCGTGCTACGTCATGTAGACTTCCTGCCCCTGCCTGGCCAGCGCGTGCTCGTGATCCTGGTGGTGAACCAGCGGGATGTGCAAAACCGTGTCATCGAGACCGACCGCTCCTTCAGTACCTCGGAGCTGCAGCGCATCGCCAACTACCTCAATACCGAGTTTATCGGCGTCGAGCTTTCTCAAGTGCGCCGTAGCTTGCTGGCGGCGATGCAGGTCGAGCGTGAGCACCTGGATGCGCTGCTCGGCTCGGCGACCGAGGTCGCTAGCAAGGCCTTGGCCGAGGAAGCCGATCCTGAGGGCTACGTGGTTGCCGGACAGACACACCTCATGGAGCTTGAGGAGCTTTCTGATGTGGAACGGCTTCGGCAGCTGTTCGAGGCGTTCACCCAGAAGCGGGATATCCTCCATCTGCTCGATCGTTGTGCCCGCGCTGAGGGGGTACAGGTCTACATCGGCCGCGAGTCGGGCCATGCGGTCTTCGATGGTATGGCCTTGGTCACCGCACGCTACGCCGTCGCCGGGGAGCCGGCGGGGGTGCTCGGTGTCATCGGTCCGAGCCGAATGGCCTATGACCGGATTGTCCCCATTGTCGATGCTACGGCTCGGATGGTCGGTTCGGCCTTGAATCCGCCACGCTAGATCCCCAGTTCCTTGGCAGCATCAGGCAATCGGTCGGCGCGGCCCGTGGCCGTTGCCAGGGGCCTTGCTTGGTATCCTTCACCGGCTTGATCCAGCGGAGCAGATGTATGACCGAGAATCAGCGACAGCGCACATCCGACGAGCAGCCTGCCGCCCGTGACGGTGCATCAGCGCCGAAGCAGGGGGCGCAGACGCCCGCCGCCGCTGAGGCGCCCGGGCAGGAGGGCGCGCAGCAGGCACGGGAAACGGATGAGGCCCGGGAAGCGGGCACGGTCCTTGAAGGCGAGCTCGAAAGCGGTGACGAGCAGCAGCCCGGTGCGGCGGAGCAGGCTGCTGGCGCCGAGGCGGTAGGCGAGGGTGAGCCACGGGATCCGCAGGCGCTGCATGCGCGTATCGAGGAGCTGGAGTCGGCGCTTACCGAGGCGGAGCGTAAGGCCCAGGAGAACTGGGATCAGGTCCTGCGCATGCGAGCCGAGCTGGAGAACGCGCAGCGACGGGCACAGAAGGATGTGGAGCAGGCTAAGCTGCAGGCCCGTGAGAAGGTCCTGGGCGATCTGCTCCAGGTCAAGGACAGCCTGGAGATGGGCGTGCAGGCCGCCGAGGACGCCGAAGCCGATCGGGAGAAGCTCCTTGAGGGGACGCAGCTGACGCTGAAGATGCTCAAACAAGTCTTTGAGCGCTTCGAGATCGAGGAGATCAGTCCGCAGGGCGAGCGCTTCAATCCGGACTACCACGAGGCGATGGCGATGCAGCCGAGCGATCAGCAGGAGCCGAATACGGTGCTCCAGGTGGTGCAAAAGGGCTATCGCCTGCAAGAGCGGTTGCTGCGTCCGGCGCTGGTGGTTGTTGCCAAAAAGGGACAAGACGGCTCCGGCAATGACGCCAGCAGCGGATCGGTGGATGAAACCGTCTGAGCGCGGTGATGACCCTGGCCTAGTTGCAGGACGAATCATGGTCTGGGCCCTTGAAAAAGTGTACCCCGCCCCGCACCTATGGGGCAGAGCGCAACGACAGGCCCGAACCGAATACAGCAGATCAGCAGGAGCGCATTATGGGTAAGATCATCGGCATCGACCTGGGCACCACCAACTCGTGCGTGGCGGTGATGGAAGGCAACCGTACCCGCGTGATCGAGAACGCGGAGGGGGATCGCACCACGCCGTCCGTGGTTGCCTTCAACGACGATGGTGAGGTGCTCACCGGGGCCCCGGCCAAGCGCCAGGCCGTCACCAACCCCGAGAACACCATTCACGCCGTCAAGCGTCTGATTGGGCGTCGCTTCGACGAGGATGTCGTTCAGCGCGACATCAAGGAGATGCCCTACAAGATCGTCAAGGCTGACAACGGCGACGCCTGGGTCGAGGTGCAGGGCAAGAAGATGGCGCCGCCGGAGATCTCCGCGCGGACGCTTCAGAAGATGAAGAGCACCGCCCAAGACTACCTCGGTGAGGAGGTTACCGAGGCGGTGATCACGGTCCCGGCGTACTTCAACGACTCCCAGCGCCAGGCGACCAAGGACGCTGGCAAGATCGCCGGGCTTGAGGTCAAGCGCATCATCAACGAGCCGACCGCCGCAGCGCTGGCCTATGGTCTGGACAAGGAGGGCGGGGACAAGAAGGTCGCAGTCTACGACCTGGGCGGCGGCACCTTCGACGTCTCCATTATTGAGATCGCCGAGGTCGAGGGCGAGAAGCAGTTCGAGGTCCTCTCGACCAACGGCGATACCTTCCTCGGTGGCGAGGACTTCGACAAGCGGATCATCGACTACTTGGTCCAGGAGTTCAAGAAGGACCAGGGCATCGACCTGAGCCAGGATCACCTGGCGCTGCAGCGCCTGCGCGAGGCTGCCGAGAAGGCCAAGGTGGAGCTCTCCTCGAGCCAGCAGACGGAGATCAATCTGCCGTACATCACGGCGGACCAGGCGGGACCGAAGCACCTGGCCATCAAGCTTACCCGCGCCAAGCTCGAGTCCCTGGTCGAAGACTTGATTGAGCGCACCATCGATCCGTGCAAGACCGCGCTCAAGGATGCCGGCCTGTCCACCGGCGACATCAACGATGTGATCTTGGTCGGCGGCCAGACGCGGATGCCGAAGGTCCAAGAAAAGGTCAAGGAGTACTTCGGCAAGGATCCGCGCAAGGACGTGAACCCTGACGAGGCCGTGGCCGTTGGTGCGGCGATCCAGGCCGGCGTGCTCGGCGGCGATGTCAAGGATGTCCTGCTGCTCGATGTCACCCCGCTGTCGCTGGGGATTGAGACCCTGGGCGGCGTGATGACCAAGCTCATCGAGAAGAACACGACCATCCCGACCAAGGCGCAGCAGACCTTCTCGACCGCCGAGGACAACCAGACGGCGGTGACGGTCCACGTCCTGCAGGGCGAGCGGGAGATGGCCAAGGACAACAAGTCCCTCGGGCGCTTCGACCTGACCGATATCCCGCCGGCGCCGCGTGGGGTGCCCCAGATCGAGGTGACCTTCGACATCGACGCCAACGGCATCCTGCATGTCTCCGCTAAGGACAAGGCCACTGGCAAGGAGACCGGCATCGAGATCAAGGCCTCCTCCGGCCTGAACGAGGAGGAGATCGAGCGCATGGTCAAGGAGGCCGAGGAGCACGCCGAGGAGGATCGGCGCCAGCGTGAGCTGGTCGAGGCGCGCAACCAGGCCGACAACATGATCCACACCACGCGCAAGTCGCTCTCGGACCTCGGTGAGCAGCTCAGCGATGAGGAGAAGCAGGAGTTCGAGCGGCTGATCAGCGAGCTTGAGCAGCTCAAGGAGGGCGATGATAAGGACGCCATCGAGCAGAAGACCCAGGAGCTGGCGCAGAAGTCCGGCGAGCTCGCGCAGAAGGCGTACCAGCAGGGCAGCGGTGCTGCCGAGGGCTCCGCGGAGACGGGTGCTGGCGGTGGGTCCGCCTCGGGTAGCCAGCAAGAGGGCGAGGACGTCGTCGATGCCGACTTCGAGGAAGTCAAGGACGAGGACGGCAACTCGCGCAAGTAAGATGCTATGGCCGGGCCGAGCGCCCGGCCGCGCGAGCGGAGGGGCGCAGGCTGGGGTTACTCCTCCTGCGCCTTTATCGTGCCTGAGAGCCCGGAAACGCGGAGCAGCCTATGGCGAAGCGGGATTACTACGAGGTGTTGGGGGTTAGCAAGAACGCCTCCGATGCCGAGATCAAGAAGGCCTACCGGCGCATGGCCCAGAAGTACCATCCGGACCGGAACCCGGGGGATGACGATGCGGCCGAGCGCTTCAAGGAGGTCAAGGAGGCCTACGAGGTCCTCTCGGATCCGCAAAAGCGCACTGCCTACGATCAGTTCGGCCATGCCGGGGTTGACCCGTCCGCTGCCGGCGGCGCCGGGGCACGCGGCTACGGTGGTGGCTCCGGGGGGGGCGGTGGTCCGGATTTCTCGGACATCTTCTCGGATGTCTTCGGGGATATCTTCGGTTCCGGTGGCCGCGGCGCTGGCCGCTCGCGGGCCTTCCGCGGCGCCGATCTACGCTATACCCTGGAACTCACCCTTGAAGAGGCGGTGCGCGGTACCGAAAAGCAGATCCAGGTGCCGACGCATGTGGAGTGCGATGCCTGCGGTGGGTCGGGGTCGCGTGCTGGATCGCAGCCACAGACCTGCCCGACCTGTAAGGGGCATGGCGATGTGCGTGTCCAGCAGGGGTTCTTCTCGATCCAGCAGACCTGTCCACGCTGCGGCGGTGAAGGCCGGGTGGTCACCGACCCTTGCCCCAAGTGCCGTGGCCGTGGCCGGGTACAAGATCGCAAGACCCTGAATGTACGCATCCCTGCAGGCGTGGATACAGGCGATCGCATCCGTCTTGCCGGTGAGGGCGAGCCGGGTGAGCGGGGAGGTCCGCCGGGCGATCTCTACGTCCAGGTGGCGGTCCAAGAGCATGAGTTCTTCGAGCGTGACGGGGCTGACCTGCACTGTGAGGTGCCGGTGGATATCGTCACCGCTGCCCTTGGCGGCGAGGTTGAGGTGCCCACCCTCGATGGCCGCGTGAACCTGCGCATCCCGCCCGGGACGCAGTCGAACCAAGTTTTCCGGCTGCGAGGCAAGGGCGTGAAGCCAGTCCGAGGCAATCGCCAAGGGGATCTGCTTTGCCGGGTGCAGGTGGAGACCCCGGTGAACCTGACCAAGCGCCAGAAGGATCTCCTCCAAGAGTTCCGGCAGACCCTAGAGGATACCGGTGCTAAGCACCAGCCGCAGACCTCCTCTTGGCTGGATAAGGTCAAGCGTTTCATCGAGGAGTGGCGGATATGAGCCTGGGGATCGCCGTGATCGGGGCCGGTGGTCGCATGGGCCGGATGCTCATCGATCGCATCCAGCACGAGACGGGGGCGCATCTGGCCGCGGCTACCGATCGTAGCGGCGGTAGCGCGGTGGGGCGCGACGCCGGTGAGGTGGCCGGTAGCGGGGTGAGCGGCGTGATCATCGGAGACGGCATCACGGCGGCGGTACGCGCCGCAGATGCGGTTATCGATTTCAGCCTCCCCGAGGCGACCGTTGCCGTTACCGAGGCCTGCGCCGAGGCTGGCCGGCCGCTGGTGCTCGGCACCACGGGGCTTGCCGAGGTGGAGCAAGCGGCGGTCCAGCAGCTCGCGGAGCGAGTGCCGGTGATGCAGGCTGCGAACTACTCCACAGGGGTGACGCTGCTCACCGCTTTGGTCGAGCAGGCGGCCCGGGCTATTGGAGCCCACAGCGACGTGGAGATCATCGAGGCCCATCACCGCCACAAGGTCGATGCCCCCTCAGGCACGGCCCTGCGCCTGGGTGGGGCCGTCGCTGAGGCTCTGGGCCGTGATCTGGAGCAGTGCGCGGTTTACGGCCGCCATGGCCATACCGGCGCCCGCGAGCGCGCGACCATCGGCTTTGAGACCATCCGCGCCGGTGACATCGTCGGCGATCACACGGTGCTGTTCGCGGGTGATGGTGAGCGCATCGAGCTCACCCATAAGGCCTCGAGTCGTGCAACCTTCGCCTCCGGCGCGGTCCGTGCTGCCGTCTGGGTGGCTGCACAACCCCCCGGTCACTACGACATGCAGGACATGCTCGGCGTCTAGGCCGGGGCAGCCAACCCGTGGTTTCGCCCTGCTTGCGTGGTTCACCGGGATCCGCTGGGGAGAAGCAGCCGCTGCAGGATGTCGTAGTAGATCGCCATTAGGGCCTCGAGGTCGGCGACCGCGATGTGCTCGTTGGCCTTGTGGATGGTGGCGTTCAGGGGGCCGAGCTCGACGATCTGGGCCCCGGTGACGCCCATGAAGCGGCCGTCGGAGGTGCCGCCAGAGGTTGAGCGCTGCGGGGTCCGCCCTGTCTGAGCGGCAACTGCCTGCACAACGGCCTCGACCAGAGCACCGCCGCGAGTCGCGAACGGTGCCCCAGAATGGCGCCAGCGCAGACTGTAGGGTAACCTGTGGCGCTCAAGCAGGGCCGCGATGCGCGCCTGCAGCGCCTCGGCGGTAACCGTCGGCGAGTAGCGCAGGTTGAACACCACTTCTAGCGCGCCGGGGATGACGTTATCGGCCCCGGTGCCGGCGTTGAGATTGGAAATCTGGAAGCTTGTTGGTGGGAAATCCCCGTCGCCCTTATCCCACTCGGTCGCCACCAGCTCCTGCAAGGCTGGCGCAAAACGGTGAATTGGGTTGTCGGCCCGGTGAGGGTAGGCAACATGCCCCTGCTCGCCGTGTACGGTGAGGTGGCCGGTCAGTGAGCCACGTCGGCCAACCTTGAAGGCGTCACCCAGCCGGTGCTGGCTGCTCGGCTCGCCTACCAGGCAGTAGTCGATCCCGGTGCCGCGGGCGCTGAGGTGCTCCACCACGCGGCGTGTGCCATCCTCTGCTGGCCCTTCCTCATCGCTGGTCAGCAGCAGCGCGATGCTGCCAGTGGGATACGGATGGTCGGCGATAAAGCGCTCGATAGCGGTCACGAAGGCGGCCACGCTGCCTTTCATGTCTGCGGCACCGCGGCCGAAGAGGCGGCCGTCCTCGACAACGGGCTGGAACGGAGGGTGCTGCCACGCCGACTCCGGGCCGCTGGGAACCACATCGGTGTGCCCTAGGAAGCAAAACAGTGGTGCCTGCTCGCCGCGCCGAGCCCACAGGTTGGTGACCTCGCCGAAGGGCAGCCATTCCGCGGTGAATCCCGCCGCTGCCAGGCGCTCGGCGACGAGGGCCTGGCAACCAGCGTCCTCTGGGGTTACCGAGGGGCGCTGGATGAGTGCCCGTGCCAGCTCCAGGGTCGCACTCATGGGCGTAGTAGCTCGTTGATGCCGACCTTGGCGCGGGTTTGCTCGTCGGCGTACTTGATGATCACTGCGCAGTAGAGGCTGTGGCTGCCATCCGCTGCCGGGAGGCTACCGGGCACCACCACGGCGCCTTCGGGAACACGGCCGTAGTGGACCTCGCCCGTGGTACGGTCATAGATCTTGGTGCTCTGCCCGAGGTAGACCCCCATGGAGATGACCGCCCCACGGCCGACGGTGACGCCCTCAACGATCTCCGAGCGGGCGCCGATGAAGCACTCATCCGCGATGATGGTCGGTTTGGCCTGTAGCGGCTCAAGCACCCCGCCGATCCCGACACCGCCGGAGAGGTGGACATTGCGCCCGATCTGAGCACAGGAGCCAACCGTTGCCCAAGTGTCGACCATGGTCCCCTCGTCTACGTAGGCGCCGATGTTGACATAGGAGGGCATGAGCACCACGCCGGGGGCGATGTAGCTACCGCGCCTGGCGGCCGCTGGCGGGACCACGCGCACGCCGGCCTCACGCAGGCCATCCTCGCTCCAGTCGGCGAACTTCATCGGGACCTTATCGAAGAAATTGGTGACCCCGCCGCGCATCAGCCGGTTGTCGTTGAGCCGGAAGGAGAGCAGGACCGCTTTCTTCAGCCATTCGTGGACCTGCCAGCCGTGGGCGCTTGGCTCGGCCACCCGGGCCTGGCCGCTGTCCAGTTGGCGCAGGGCCTCCTCCACAGCCTCCCGGACCTCGGCCGGGGCGTCGTTGGGATTGAGGTGGTTGCGTTGCTCGAAGGCCTGCTCGATCACCTTTTGGATGTTCTCCATGTTGGGCTCCCTCGCGATGCCGGTGGGTTTAGAAATGGCGCTGGACGAATCGACGAATCCGCTCGGAGGCCTCCAGGCAGGTTGCCAGTTCCGGGACCAGGGCGATCCGTACCCGGCCGTGGCCAGGGTCGTGGCCATCTCCCTGGGTGCGTGACAGGAAGCTGCCAGGCAGCACGGTCACATGCTCCTCTTCCCAGAGCCGCTGCGCGAAGGTCTGGTCGTTGATGGGGGTGCGCGGCCAGAGGTAGAAGGTTGCGGCTGGCGGTGCCACCTCCTCAAGTACGTCGGCCAGGCGGGCGCAGACCTGGTTGAAGCGTTCCCGGTAACGGGCGCGGGCCTCAATGACGTGGTCCTCGTCGGACCAGGCCGCGGTGCTTGCCTGCTGGACATGCAGCGGCAGGGCGCAGCCCTGGTAGGTGCGGTAGCGCAGGAAGGCGTGGATCAATCCGGGATCCCCGGCGACGAAGCCAGAGCGCAGACCGGGTACGCTGGAGCGCTTGGAGAGGCTATGGAAGACCAGGCAGCGGTGGAAATCGCTGCGTCCCTCGGCGTGGCAGGCTGCCAGCAACCCCGGTGGCGGGTTCGCCTCATCGTGGTAGATCTCGGCGTAGCACTCGTCAGCGGCGATGATAAAGCCGTGACGGTCGCTGAGCGCGAGCAGGCGGCGGTAGTATGCAAGGTCGGCCGCCGCGCCGGTGGGGTTGGCCGGGCTGTTGATGTAGAGCAGCTGCACCCGCTGCCAGGTGGCCTCGTCGATTTCCGCTAGGTCGGGTAGGCCGGTAGCGGGATGGACGGGCAGATAGACGGGCTGCGCCCCGCTCAGGAGTGCGGCCCCCTCGTAGATCTGGTAGAAGGGGTTGGGCATGGCGACGCAGGGGCGTCCGCGTCCGATCACGGTCTGGGCCACGGCGAACAGCGCTTCGCGGGTCCCGGCGACCGGCAGGACGTGATAGTCCGGGTCGATGGCCTCCGCCGGGAGGGCGTAGCGGCGGCTGAGCCAGCGGGCGATCGCGGCACGCAGCGCCTCGGTGCCGCGGGTCGCGGCATAGCGAGTGACCTGGTGGAGCTGCTCTTGGAGGGTGCGGGTGATGAACTCCGGGGGCGCCTCCTGGGGCTCCCCAATGCCTAGGTTGATCGGGCCCTTGGCGCTCGGAGGGCGTGTGCTAGCCTTCAGGCGCTCCATGCGCTCGAACGGGTAGGGGTGGAGCTTGGACAGGCCGCGATTCATACGTTCGCTTCCTCCTCGTCGAGCAGCTCGTACAGGGCCTGGCGCACACAGCGAAACTGCACTGGCCGGCGCAGCGGCTGGCCCGTCTCATCGGTGATGAAGAAGACATCCTCAGCGCGCTCCCCCATGGTAGCGACCTTGGCGCTCTTCAGGCGTACACCGCAGCGGGAGAAGGCCTGACCGACACGGGCGAGCAGGCCGGGGCGGTCGGCGGTGACCACCTCCACAATCGTGCGCTGGTTGTTCGGATCGTCGCTGAAGCTGATCTGGGTCTCGGTCTGGAAGTGCTGCAGCTGGCGTGGCACGTGGCGCTTGACCGGGCTCGGTGGCGGTCCTTGTGTGCAGGCTGCCTCAGCGAGCGCGGTACGGATCTCCTCTAACCGGCCGGGGCTCGTCGGGGGGGCGCCGTTCTGCTCAAGCACGATATAGCTATCCAGGGTGTAGCCGGCATCCGTCGTGATCACCCTTGCATCGTGAATACTCAGCCCGAGCCGGTCGAGGACAGAGACGCTGCGGGCGAACAGCTCTGGGCTATCCGCTGCGTAGAGGAAAGCGCTTGTGCCGCCACCGGCCTCCCGTGGCGCGATCAGCACCAGGGGGAGGTGCGATAGCGGCGTCTCGGCGATGGCCTCGGTGTGCCAGGCGATCTCTTCGGCGCTGTGGCGCAGGAAGTACTCCTCGGGAAGGTGGCGCCAGACCGTACGGATCTGCCCAGCGGCATAGCCGCGCTGGCGCAGGGTCCGGCGTGCATCGCGCTGGGTGTCGCGGATGAGCTCGCGTTTATCGATCGGGTTGCTCAAGCCCCGGCGGATGGCGGCGCGGGTGAGGAGGTAGAGCTCATTGAGCAGGGCAGCCCGCCAGGCGTTCCATAGCTCGGGATTGGTGGCACGGATGTCGGCAACGGTGAGCAGGTAGAGGTAGTCCAGGTGGGCCTGGTCGCCAACCCGGCGGGCGAACTCGGTGATGACACCCGGATCCGAGAGATCCTTGCGCTGTGCGGTGACGGATAGCTCTAGGTGGTGGCGGACCAGCCACGCCACCAGCCGGGCATCGTAGGCGCCAAGCCCATGCTGGAGGCAGAACTCGTAAGCGTCGCTGGCCCCCAGCTCGGAGTGGTCGCCGCCACGGCCCTTGGCGATGTCGTGGAACAGTGCAGCGAGATAGAGCAGCTCCGGCTTGGGGACTCGGGCCATGATGTCATGGGCCATGGGGAGTTCCCCCCGGTGCTCGGGCAGGGCCATGCGGCGCAGGTTGCGCACCACGAACAGGGTGTGTGAGTCCACCGTGTAGACGTGGAACAGGTCGTGTTGCATGCGCCCGGTAATCGGCCCGAAGGCGGGCAGGTAGCGGGCGAGCACGCCGTAGCGGTGCATCCGGCGCAGGGCACGGGTCACGCCCTGGGGTTGGCGCAGGATCTCCATAAACAGGCTGCGGCAGCGCAGGTCGCGGCGGAAGCTGTCGTCGATCAGGTGGCGGTGCTGGCGGATCAGGCGGATGGTCGAGGCCCGCACGCCCTTGAGCTGGGGGTTCTGCTCAAGCAGCAAGAAGATCTCTAGCAGGGCGAAGGGGTAGCGCTTGAAGACCTGCGCTTCTGTGACCTCTAGGAAGCCGCGCCGGATTTGGAAGCGACGGTTGACCGGCTCCGGCTCAGTAGTGTCCTCGTCGGTGTAGAGGATCGCCTCCTCAAAGTGCTGTAGCAGCATCTCGTTGAGCCGGGAGATCTCCATGGCCGTGCGGAAGTAGCGCTGCATGAGCTGCTCGACGGCCAGGGTGCGGTTATCGTCGGTGTAGCCGAACAGCTCCGCCAGGGCCAGCTGGTGATCGAAGAGCAGCCGGTCCTCGCGCCGGCCGGCGATCAGGTGCAGGCCGAAGCGTACATCCCAGAGGAAGCTCTGCCCGGCATGCAGGACCTGATACTCGGCCTCAGTGAGGAAGCCTTCCGCCACCAGGTCGCGCAAATGCTCGGCGCCGAAGTGGCGTTTGGCGACCCAGCCGATGACCTGCAGGTCGCGCAGGCCGCCGGGGGTGGCCTTGACGTTCGGCTCCAGGTTGTAGGCGTTGTCGTGGAACTTGCGGTGACGGGTCTGCTGCTCGGCGAGCTTGGCCTCGAAGAAGGTTCGGCTCGGCCAGATCTGCTGTGTGGTGCTGAGCCGGCGTATGGCTGCGTAAAGCTCCGCGCTCCCTGCCAGAAGACGGGACTCGATCAGGTTGGTGGCGATGGTGATGTCGCTCGCTGCCGCCTCGATGCATTCATCGATGGTCCGTACGCTGTGGCCAACCTCCAGCCCCAAGTCCCAGAGGCTGGTGATGTAGCGCTCCACGGGGGCGGCGAGGGGGGCACGGTACTCCGCGGCGATCACGACGAGCACGTCGATATCCGAGCCGGGATGGAGCTCGCCGCGGCCATAGCCGCCCACGGCGAGCAGAGCGCAGCCGCCGGGCTCGTCGGCGCCGAGGGTTGTCCGCCACAGGCGCTGGACCACCTCGTCCATCAGCGCAGCGCGCTCGGTCACCAGCTCGGCGGCCGGGGTGCCCTTCCGAAAGCGCTCGGCAAAGGCGGCGTCCGCCTCGCGCAGGGAATGCCGTAGCGCCGGCACGAGCGGCTCACCAGCAGCCAGGGCGGTGTCGACCTGGGATAGGCTCGAACCCTGCGGGTGGGCCGATGTCGCCATGGGGCCTCCCGTCTGCCGCTACTGCGCGGGCTCAGCGCCCGTCCGGGGCGGGTGTGAGGATCTCGTAGCCGTCCTCCGTGACCGCGATGGTGTGCTCCCACTGCGCCGAGAGGCTGCGATCCCGCGTCACGACGGTCCATTGATCACGCAGCAGTTTGGTGTGGGGGCGCCCGGCGTTGACCATCGGCTCGATGGTGAAGGTCATCCCGGGTTCCAGCCGCAGGCCGGTCCCCGGCTCGCCGTAGTGGAGCACTTGCGGCTCCTCGTGGAAGCTCTGGCCGATGCCGTGGCCGCAGTACTCCCGTACCACCGAGAAGTTGTGGGCCTCGGCATGGCCCTGAACTGCGTGGCCGATGTCACCGAGGGTGATGCCCGGCCGCACCTGCTCGATGCCGCGCCAGAGGCACTCCCGCGTGGTCTCGACCAGCCGCCGGGCGAGGATACTCGGCTCACCGACGTAGAACATCCGGCTGGTGTCACCGTGCCAGCCTTGCGGATCGATGACGGTGACATCGATATTGAGGATGTCGCCCTTCTTGAGCTTCTTCGGGCCGGGGATGCCGTGGCAGACCACGTGGTTCACCGAGGTACAGGTGGCCTTCGGGAAGCCGCGGTAGTTCAGCGGCGCCGGGGTGGCCCCTAGCTCCTCCGTGATATAGCGATGGCAGAGCGTATCGAGGTGCTCCGTGGTGACTCCGGGCTGTACGTAGGGGGTGATCATGTCGAGCACGCTAGCCGCCAGGCGCCCAGCGTGCCGCATGCCCTCGATCTCTTCAGCGGTCTTGATGGGTACAGACATACGCGCATATTAACATGAACAGCGCCCCCGCCGGGGGACAGCGATGCCTTCGGCACACTGGCAGCGTGCTTGTAAGCAGCCGGCAAGGGTGGTATAAACCGCGCTGCTGCAGCGTGTTGCGCAGCGTTTGACATTGGCACGAATCCACACATGCACCGACACATACGGCCGGGTGCCCGGCGGCGCACGAGGATAGCGTCCGGGTTGCCGTGTGCGGGTGCATGGAGGCTCAACCCGATCCAAGGAGAGCTATCATGGCCGACGTTTCCATGCGCCAGATGCTGGAGGCGGGGGTGCACTTTGGGCACCAGACCCGCTTCTGGGACCCGAGGATGCGCCCCTACATCTTCGGCGAGCGCAACAAGATCCACATCATCAACCTTGAAAAGACCCTGCCCCGCTATAAGGAAGCGCTGAATTTCGCCGGACGCCTGGCCGCGAATGGCGGCAAGATCCTGTTTGTGGGGACCAAGCGTCCGGCGCGGGAGCTGGTGCGCGAGCACGCCCAGCGCTGCGGCATGCCTTATGTTGATCACCGCTGGCTGGGCGGCATGCTGACCAACTTCCGCACCGTCAAGCACTCGATCGCCCGCCTCAAGGACCTGGAAACGCAGGCTGAGGACGGTACCTTTGATAAGGTGACCAAGCGCGAGGCCCTGGCCCTGACTCGGGAGAAGGAGAAGCTCAACCGCAGCCTCTCCGGTATCAAGAATATGGAGCGCCTTCCGGATGCGATGTTCGTCGTGGACGTGGGCTACGAGCACATCGCCATCGCCGAGGCGAACAAGCTGGGCATCCCGGTGATTGGTGTTGTCGACACCAATTGCTCGCCGCGGGACGTTGACTACGTCATCCCCGGTAACGATGACGCCATCCGTGCCATCGAGCTCTACGTCAGCGGGATTGCCGACGCGGTCCTTGAGGCTCGGCAGGCTGCCAGCACCGCTGCCGCCTCCGGCCAGGACGATTTCGTCGAGATCAACGACACCGCATCCTGAGGGGGCAAGCGCAAATGTCCGTATCTGCAGACCTGGTCAAGCAGCTCCGCGAGCGCACCGGCTCCGGCATGATGGAGTGCAAGAAGGCCCTGGTGGAGGCCGACGGTGATCTCGAGGCCGCCGCCGAGCTGATGCGCAAGAAGGGCCTGGCGAAGGCTGATAAGAAGGCGGGTCGAGTGGCCGCCGAGGGGCGGATCGCCGCTGCTCGGTCCGAGGACGGTACAACCGGTGTGCTCGTCGAGGTGAACTCCGAGACCGACTTTGTCGGCAATGGCGAGGAGTTCCGCCGCTTTGCCGACGCTGTAGCCCACTGCGCCCTCCAGGCCGGGGTCGATGACTTGGACGGGCTGCTCGCCGCCGAGCTCGACGGTAAGAGCATGGAGACCGTGCGCCAGGAGATGGTCGCCCAGCTCGGTGAGAATATCGAGCTCCGTCGCCTGATCCGTTACGCTGACGGTAAGCCGGTGGCGCAGTATCTCCACGGCGCTCGCATCGGTGTCATGGTCGAGCTCGAGGGTGGCGATGAGCAGCTCGGCCGTGATCTGGCCATGCATATCGCCGCCTCGGCGCCTATCTGTGTCTCCGAGGAGGACGTGCCTTCCGAGCAGCTGGAGTCCGAGAAGGAGGTCCTCATGGCGCAGGCGCGCGAGAGCGGCAAGCCGGAGGAGATCATCCAGAAGATGGTCGACGGCCGGCTGAAGAAGCACCTGAGCGAGATCACGCTGCTCGGACAGCCCTTTGTCAAGGATCCCGACCAGAGCGTTGCGGATCTGCTCCAGGAGCGGGGGGCGCGGGTGACCCGCTTCGCCCGTTTCGAGGTCGGCGAGGGCAAGGAGAAGAAGGACGAGAACTTCGCGGACGAGGTGATGGCACAGGTCCGGGACTCCTGATCCGAGCGGCGCTCTCTCGCTTACGAGCGGTGCCCGGCCAGGCCTTGAAGACCGAGGCAGGTCGGGCGTCGCGTCCGCTCACTGGGAGACCGGAGTCATGACAGTGCCACATTATCGTCGCATACTGCTCAAGCTCAGCGGCGAGGCGCTGCTCGGAGACGGGGCGTACGGGATCGCTGCCGCGACCCTCGACCGTATCGCCGACGAACTCGCCGAGATCAATGCCCTGGGCGTCCAGGTCGCTGTGGTGATCGGCGGCGGGAACATCTTCCGCGGCGCAGGGCTGGCTGCTGCGGGGATGGATCGGGTCACCGCGGACCATATGGGCATGCTGGCTACGGTGATGAATGCCCTAGCCATTCAGGATGCCCTTGAGCGCCGCGGCGTCTTCTGTCGCGTCATGTCCGCGATCAAGATCAACCAGGTCTGCGAGGACTATATCCGCCGCCGGGCGGTGCGCCACTTGGAGAAGGGGCGCGTGGTCATCTTCGCTGCCGGGACCGGCAACCCCTTCTTTACCACCGATTCCGCCGCCAGCCTCCGGGCCGTGGAGGTCGGCGCCGAGCTGCTGCTCAAGGGCACCAAGGTCGATGGCGTCTACAGCTCCGATCCCGTCAACGACCCGGCCGCTCGCCGCTATGAGCAGCTTACCTACGATGAGGTCCTGAGCCAGCGCCTGGAGGTGATGGACGCCACCGCCATCGTTCTTTGCCGTGACCAGGCGATGCGTATCATGGTCTTTGACATCACGACCCCGGGCACCATGGTTGCTGCCGCCCGCGGTGTGCCGGTGGGCACCGTGGTGGAGCCGGGGCAAGCAGCGAGCGCCCAGGAGGAGGAACCGTGATCGAGGATATCCAGGAGGATGCTGAGCGACGGATGCAGAAGGCTGTCGAGAGCCTCAAGCACGATCTGGCCCGGCTGCGCACCGGGCGGGCGCACACCAGCCTCCTCGACCAGGTGACGGTCGAGTATTATGGGGTTGAGGTGCCGATCAAGCAGGCGGCTAACGTCAGTGTCGAGGATGCTCGCACCCTGGCGGTTACCCCCTTCGAGAAGAGCATGGTCCCGGCCATCGAGAAAGCTATCATGGCCTCCAACCTGGGGCTCAGCCCGGTGACGGCGGGGCAGGTGGTGCGCGTGCCGCTGCCCTCGCTGACCGAGGAGCGCCGCAAGGAGATGGTCCGTCTGGTCCGTAACGAGTCGGAGCAGGCCCGGGTAGCCATCCGCAACGTTCGCCGCGATGCCAACTCCGACCTCAAGGATCTGGCCAAGAGCAAGGAGATCACCGAGGACGAGGAGCATAGTGGCCAGGAGGCTATCCAGAAGCTGACCGATCGCTACGTGGCCCAGGTCGATGCCGTGCTCGAGGAAAAAGAGCGCGAGCTGATGGAGGTCTGAGCACAGCCATGGCGGAGCCCAGCGGGCCAGCACAGATTGCCGAGCGGCTTGCCGGTGTGGGACTGCCGCGCCACATAGCCATTGTCATGGACGGTAACGGCCGCTGGGCCGAGCGGCGCGGCCAGCCTCGCCATGCTGGGCATCGGGCAGGGGTCAGCTCGGTGCGCAGTGTCGTGGAGGTATGCGGCCATCTCGGTGTGGAGGCCTTGACCCTGTTTGCCTTCAGCAGCGAGAACTGGCGCCGCCCGCGTACCGAGGTGCGGGTGCTCATGGAGCTGTTCCGCACCACCTTGGACCAGGAGATCGCACGGCTGCACGAGCAGCAGGTGCGCATGAGCTTTATCGGTGATCGGAGCCAGCTGGATGCCGCCCTGCAGCGCCGGCTCGATCAGGCCGAGGCGCTGACCGCGGATAACGGTGGCCTGAACCTCATCCTCGCGACCAGCTATGGGGGGCGCTGGGAGATCGCCAATGCTGCCCGGCAGCTGGCAGCGGCGGCTGCCCGCGGTGAGCTGGACCCGGCGCAGATCGATGAGCAAGCGGTGCACAGTGCGTTGTGCCTGCCCGAGCTCGGCGACCCCGATCTTTTCATCCGCACCGGCGGCGAGCAGCGGATCTCCAACTTCCTGCTTTGGCAGATGGCCTACACGGAGCTCTACTTCACCGAGACCTTATGGCCGGATTTCGGAGGCGAGGAGTTGGCCTGCGCCATCGAGGATTTCGGTGCGCGGGATCGGCGCTTCGGTGGCGTACAAAAAAGAGGGGTAAAGCGGGTGCGCAATGCTTAGGACCCGGGTTGTCACAGCGGCCGTGCTGGGCCCGCTGCTCCTCGGCGCCATCTGGCTGCTGCCCACGGCGGCCTTGGCCCTGGTCCTGGCTAGCGTTGCCGCATTGGCGGCCTGGGAGTGGGCTGGCCTGGTCGGCCTATGTGATCGCCGGATGCAGGCAGGGGTGGTCGCTGTCCTGCTGGCGAGCCTGATCCCGGGATGGCTGGTGAGTGGGCACGACCCCGGTGCGCAAGCTGCACTCTACGCCGCCGCGGGGCTCTGGCTCGCGGTGGTAATCTGGCTCGGCCTCTACGCCCGTTGCGGCACCCCCGTGCCCGCCGGCCTGGGCGCCCTGGGGGTAGGCTGGCTGCTGCTGTGGCCGACCTGGGTCGCCTTGGTC
This sequence comes from Halorhodospira sp., assembly GCA_046546255.1. Taxonomy (GTDB): domain Bacteria; phylum Pseudomonadota; class Gammaproteobacteria; order Nitrococcales; family Halorhodospiraceae; genus Halorhodospira. The sequence goes on from JBKGYE010000006.1 coordinate 23,252, forward strand.
TATCTCCATGGGCAGACCCCTTGGGGGGCGTTCTGGGTGACCTTCCTGCTGGTCCTCGTCTGGGGGGCGGATACCGGCGCTTATTTTGCCGGCCGGGCCTGGGGGCGGCATCGCCTGGCACCGCTGATCAGCCCGGCCAAAAGCTGGGAAGGGGTCCTCGGTGGCGGCGTGGTGGCTGTGCTCGCCGGCAGCCTCTTGGTGCTGCTGCTAGCCCCCGAGGCGCCAGGGCCGGGGTTCCTGCTCGGGCTGATGGTTCTGGTCATTACCGGCTCGGTGGTGGGTGACCTGTTCGAGAGCATGCTCAAGCGCCAGCGTGCCGTGAAGGATAGCGGTGGGATCCTGCCAGGGCATGGCGGGATCCTGGATCGCATCGACAGCCTTACGGCGGCGGCGCCTCTACTGGCAGCGGGGTTAGCGTGGTGGCAGAGCGGGACATGAAGCGACTGGCCGTGCTCGGGGCTACGGGCTCTATCGGGACGAGCACCCTGGATGTGGCGGCGTGTCATCCGGAGGCCTTCCGGGTGCAGGCTGTGGCTGCAGGCCGGGATGTCGACGGGCTTGTAGCTGTCTGCCGGGCCCACCAGCCGGCTCGGGCGGCGCTGGCGGATGAGCAGGCGGCGGCGCAGCTGCGGGAGCGCTTGCGGGCTGAGGGCCTCGGCGGGATCGAGGTCAGCGCCGGGGAAGCCGGTGTCGCAACCTTGGCGGCGGACCTGGATGTGGATGCCGTGGTGACGGCGGTGGTTGGCGCCGCGGGCCTGGTCTCCTCCATGGCCGCCTGCGAGGCCGGCAAGACGATCCTCCTCGCCAATAAGGAGACCCTGGTGGTTGCCGGGACGCTGTTCATGACGACGGCCCACCTTAGCGGTGCGCGTATCGTCCCCGTGGACAGCGAGCACAACGCGGTCTTCCAGGGGCTGCCGCCGAGCAAGGCGGTCACCGGTGGCGGTGTCGAGCGCATCGTGCTGACCGCTTCTGGTGGTCCCTTCCGGGACCGTGATCCAGCGAGCCTGGGACAGGTGACCCCCGAGGAGGCAGTAGCCCATCCCAACTGGTCCATGGGCCGGAAGATCTCCGTGGACTCGGCGACCATGATGAACAAGGGGCTCGAGGTGATCGAGGCGTGCCACCTGTTCGACCTGGAACCTCAGTGCGTGGATGTGGTCATTCACCGGCAGAGCCTGGTGCACGCGCTGGTCGGCTACTGCGACGGCTCCTACCTGGCGCAGGTAGGCTCGCCGGACATGCGGATCCCGATCGCCTACGCCATGGGGTACCCGGAGCGGATCGCCTCGGGGGTAGGGCTGGTCGACCTGACTGCTGCCGGACGCCTCGACTTCGAGGCGGTGGATGAGCGTCGCTTCCCGTGCCTGGGGCTGGCCTATCAGGCCCTGCGGGCCGGCGGCGGTGCCTGCGCCGTGCTCAACGCCGCGAATGAGGTAGCTGTAGACGCCTTCCTCGATCGACGTCTGCGCTTCGACCGCATTGCGGCGGTGATCGAGGAGGCCCTCGCGGCGGAGGCACCGGCAGCGCCGCAGGATCTGGAATCGGCCCGCGCGATAGACGCCCGGGCCCGGCGTGCGGCCGAGACGGCCGTGACCCGCATCGGGGACTGACTAGGGGCAAGATGACCATCCTCTGGAGCGTACTCGCATTTCTGGTCGCCATCGCGATCCTTGTGACCGTGCACGAAGCCGGCCACTTCCTCGTCGCGCGTTGGTGCAATGTCCGGATCCGCCGCTTCTCGGTGGGGTTTGGTCGCCCTTTGCTGACCCGCCGCGGTGGTCCCCCTGACCATACCGAGTACTGCTTGTCGTCGATCCCCCTGGGCGGCTACGTGCAGATGCTCGACGAACGCGAAGTGGCGGTGGACCCGGCCGAGGCTCATCGCGCCTTTAACAATCGCCCCCTGCTGCAGCGCACCGCCATTGTCATTGCCGGCCCGGCGGCGAACTTCCTCTTCGCCGTGGTCGCCTTCTGGGTCGTGGCCGTGGTCGGGGTGGTCGAGGTGCGCCCGTTGGTCGACGCCCCGCCGGACGGTACACCGGCCGCGCAGGCGGGCATCGAGCGCGGTGAGGAGTTGGTAGCCGTTGATGGGCAGGAGACCCCCACCTGGCAGCGGGTCGCCATGGCGCTGATGGACGTCGGCTTCAATCGTGAGGCGGTGCCGGTCCGCCTGGAAGATGCCGAGGGCGGTACGCGGACCGTCTCCCTGGATCTGCGCGCGGAGCCGGCGCTCAAGGAGACTACGGACGTGCTGGCGACGGTCGGCTTGGTCGCTTATACCCCAGATCTTCCGCCCACGCTGGGACGTGTGGTCGGCGAGAGCCCGGCTGCGCAGGCGGGGCTGGAGCCGGGGGATCAGCTCCTGCGTCTCGATGGGGAGCCGGTGACGTCCTGGCTAGCGCTGATTGAGCAGATCGAGTCGCGCCCCGGCGAAACCGTCTCGGTGGTCTTCGAGCGCTCAGGGGAGCGCCAGGAGACCACCCTCACCCTGGGGGCACAGCAGCGCGGCGAGGAGACCGTGGGGATGCTTGGGGTCGGCCCACAGATCCCCGAGGGTTATGGCCAGCGCCTGGAGCGCGAGGTCCAGTACGGCCCCTTGGCAGCGCTGCCTCACAGTGTCGAGCGCACCTGGGAGACCACCGCGTTGACGGGCAAGATGCTCGTGCGTATGGTCACCGGCGATACCTCGCTGAAGAACATCAGCGGCCCGGTGACCATCGGGCAGTTCGCCGGTGATACCGCCTCTATGGGTCTCCTCCCATTCGTGACCTTCCTCGCGGTGATCAGCATCAGCCTCGGGATCATCAATCTGCTGCCGATCCCGATCCTCGACGGCGGCTATCTGCTCTACTTCCTGGGGGAGGCGGTGACCGGCAAGCCGGTCTCGGAACAGATTCAGTCGCTCGGGCAGCAGGTTGGGATCGTGATGCTGCTGGGTCTGATGGCGCTCGCCTTCTACAACGACTTTGAGCGGCTGGTCGGCGGGTGACCACCACGGCGGTTATGCAGGCAACGGGCGGTCAGCAAGCTTGGCCGAAGGCACAACGTGTGAACAAGGGGGCGTCTTGATCCAACGCGGGTTGCTTGCGGTGCTGGCGGCGGTGATCCTCGGTACTGGTCTGCTCCCCACAGCGGCCGCGGACCCCTTCACGGTGGAGGAGATCCGTGTCGAGGGGCTGGAGCGTATCGAGGAGGGTACGGTCTTTAGTTACTTGCCCATCGAGCCCGGTGATCGGATCGGCCAGGCCGAGGTCGCCGAGGCGATCCGGGAGCTCTATCGGGCCGGCTTCTTCCGTGATGTTGAGCTGGTGCGGGAGGAGGAGGCGCTGGTGGTTCGCGTGCAGGAGCGTCCCTCCATCGCCCGCCTGGCGTTCGAGGGTAATGAGCAGATCCAGACCGAGGATCTGCGCGAGGCCCTGCGTAGCGCCGGCATGGCCGAAGGACAGATCTTCAACCGTGCCCAGCTCGCCGAGATCGAGCAGGAGCTGCGCCAGCAGTACTTTGCCCAGGGCAAGTATGACGTCTCCGTGGAGAGCACGGTCTCGCCCCTTGAGCGCAATCGCGTCGCCATCCGTATCGATATCGAGGAAGGACCGGCAGCGGAGATCCGCGAGATCCATTTCACCGGCAACGAGGCCTTCTCCGATGCGCAGCTGCGCGGCGTTTTTGAGCAGCGCGCCAAGCGCTGGTGGGCGCCCTGGTCGCAGCGCCATCGCTACGCCCGCGACATGCTCGCCAACGACCTGGAGAGCCTGCGCAGCTACTACCTAGATCGTGGCTACCTCAATTTCTCGGTAACCTCGACCCAGGTCTCCATCAGCCCCGACCGTCGGGACGTCCATATCGCGGTGAATGTCGACGAAGGGGAGCAGTACGAGGTCGGCGAGACCGAGATCCGCGGCAACTTGGTCGTGCCGCCGGAGGAGCTGCAGGAACTCGTCGAGATCGAGGGCGGTGATCTCTACGCCCGTAACCGCGTTCGTGAGGCCTCCTCTGCCATCCGCTCGCGCCTGGCGGAGGAGGGATATGCCTTCAGCAACGTCAATGTTCGCACCCGGGTGGATGAGGACGACCGGGTGGTGGATCTGAGCTTCGTGGTGGACCCGGGGGAGCGTGTCTACGTGCGCCGGATCAACATCACCGGCAACCAGCGCACCCAGGACGAGGTGATCCGCCGCGAGATGCGCCAGCTCGAGGGGTCCCCCCTGTCCAGCGAGGCCCTTGAGCGCTCGCAGAATCAGCTCAATCGCCTCGGTTTCTTCGATGCCGTGAACATCGATACGCCACGAGTGCCTGGCGAGTCCGACCGGGTTGATGTCGACGTCAGCGTCCAGGAGCGCATGACCGGGCAGCTGCAGGCCGGTATCGGCTACGGCGATGTGCAGGGGTTCCTGGTGAACTTCTCGGTCTCCCAGGACAACCTGCTCGGGACCGGCGATCGCCTGAGCATGACGGTGAACAACTCCACGGTCTCGACCATCTACGATGTCTCCTACACCGACCGCTACCACACCCGGGAGAGCGTCTCCCGGACCCTGTCGGCGGGGTATCGAGAGACCAGCTCCCGCCGCGCTGATCTGTCTGACTACGACCTGACCTCCGGTCACGGCTCCGTGGAGTACAGCATCCCGGTGACCGACGACGACCGGGTGGCCGCTCGACTGCGCCTGGAGCGCATCGGCATCGACCAGCGCAGCGAGACACCGGAATGGATCCGCAACTACCTGGAGGAGCAAGGGGATGATCGCTTCGCCATGATCAAGCCGCGCCTCTCCTGGAGCCGGGATACGCGGGATCGTGGCATCTTCCCCACCGAAGGAGGGCGACAGCAGCTTTCGCTGGAAGGCACCCTGCCGGGGGATGACCTGTCCTTCTACAAGCTGAGCTACGAGAATCGCCGCTATTGGCCGGTCCCGCTGCTCGGCGAGCGCACCACCTTCTCCCTGGAGGGACGACTCGCCTACGGCGATGGCTACGGCGACAGCGAGGCACTACCGTTCTTCGAGAACTATTACGCTGGCGGCGTGCGGACCGTGCGCGGCTATCGCGGCAACTACCTGGGGCCACGGGAGGAAGGGGATGATCCCATCGGCGGCAATGCGCGAGTACTGACCAAGGCGCAGCTGATCTTCCCGCCTACGGCGGAGTCGCAGTCCGTGCGCCTGGCCGCCTTCGTCGACGCTGGCCAGGTATTCAATACCCGGACGGAAGCCTATGGGCTTGACGAGAAGAAGCTCGTGCCCGGTGAGCTCGACGACATTGAACTCGGCGATCTGCGTGCAGCTGCCGGGCTCGCCTTGATCTGGCGTTCACCGGTAGGTCCGTTGACATTCAGCTTGGCGGAGCCGTTAAATGAAGCCCGGGACGACGAGACCGAGACCTTCCAGTTCTCCCTGGGCACCGAGTTCTAGGGCCACCGCAGCGGGGAGGAGGCATGAGCGCAGGTTGCGGTGGCCGGCGGGCCTGCTTCCATCCCGATCGCATACACGCCGGGGATCTCGGGCATCTGACCGGCTGTTGTGGTAGGCTCCCCTGCTTTCGGGCCTGCGGGCCTCTGGTGGCCGTAGCCTTGAGGCGCCGCCGTCCATCCCCAAGAGGGTACGAGCACTGCCGCGGTAGCGCCGATCGGCCGGGGCGTGCCGGATCTAGACGACGGAGGAGTGAGCGTGAGCGATAGCGAGGCGCAGGGCGCAACGGATATCGACGGGATTCTCGGCCTGCTGCCGCATCGGTATCCGATGCTGCTCATCGACCGGGTCCTGGACTTCCATCCCCACGAGCACCTGACAGGGCTCAAGAATGTGACCGTTAATGAGCCCTTCTTTACCGGGCACTTCCCGCAGAAGCCGGTGATGCCGGGGGTGCTGATCCTTGAGTCCCTGGCGCAGGCCTGCGGGATGCTCGCCTTCAAGAGCGTGCAGGATACCCTGACCGACAACGACGTCATCTACCTGGTCGGTATCGATAAGGCGCGCTTCAAGCGCCCGGTCCAGCCCGGCGATCAGCTGCGCCACGAGGTGAGCTTGCGCCGGCGGACCCGCGGTATCTGGATCTTCGATGCCCGCGGTACCGTCGAGGGCGAGCTCGCCGCCGAGTGTGAGATCCGCTGTACGGTGCGCACGGTTTGAGCCCGCTCCATCCCCAGGCCCTTGTCGATCCCCAGGCCCGTCTTGCCGATGATGTCGAGGTGGGGCCGTTCACGGTGATCGGCCCCGATGTCGAGATCGAGGCAGGGACCTGGATCGGCCCCCACGTCGTGATCAAGGGGCCGACCCGCATCGGGCGCAACAACCGTATCTACCAGTTCGCTGCACTCGGCGAGGCGCCGCAGCATAAGGGCTACCAGGGGGAGCCCACCGAGCTGGTCATCGGTGACGGTAACACCCTCCGCGAATTCGTCACCTGTCACCGCGGCACGGCCCAGGGGCGAGGCGAGACCCGGATCGGCCATAACAACTGGCTCATGGCGTACTGCCACATCGCCCACGATTGCCGGCTCGGCGATGATCTGCTGTTCGCCAACTCGGCCTCCTTGGCTGGACATGTGGAGGTTGGCGATCATGCCACGCTAGGGGGGTTCGCCCTGGTCCACCAGTTCTGCCGCATCGGGGCGTACGCCTTCTGTGGCTTCGGCAGCGCTATCAACCGCGACGTGCCGCCGTTCGTCACTGTCTCCGGGCAGATGGCCGTTCCCCACGGGGTCAATACCGTGGGCCTGCGCCGTCACGGCTTCACCAGCGAGCGAGTCCGTGCTATCAAGCGCGCCTACCGCCTGATCTATCGGCGAGGGCTGCGGCTGGAGGAGGCTCGTGAGGCCCTCAGCCGCGATTTCAGCGACTGGCCGGACGTCCAAGCCTTGGTGGCGTTCATTGACGAGAGCCAGCGCGGGTTGGTCCGCTGAGGCACCCGCTGGGCGGGAGAGGGTTAGTGATGGCCGAGCGGCGGGTGGCAATCCTGGCCGGGGAGCTTTCCGGGGATGTCCTCGGGGCCGGCCTGATGCGCGAGTTGCGCGCCCGCGACCCCGAGATAGCCTTCGAGGGGGTCGGTGGCCCGGCCATGGCTGCCGAGGGCCTGGAGAGCCTGGTGCCCATGGAACGGCTCTCGCTGATGGGGGTGACGGAGATCCTGCGCCACCTCCCTGGTCTGTTGCGCCTGCGTGCCGAATTGGCGCAGCGCTGGCTCCGGCACCCCCCCGCTTGCCTCGTCGGCGTGGATCTGCCCGATTTCAACCTGCCCCTGGAGCGTCGCCTGCGTGCCGCCGGGGTCACCACCTGCCACTACGTCAGCCCTACGGTCTGGGCTTGGCGGGCCGGGCGCGTGAAGGGGATTCGGCGCAGCGTCGATCGTATGCTGACACTCTATCCGTTCGAGCAGGCCTTCTACGCTGGAAGCGGTGTGGATGCGGTCTGCGTGGGCCATCCGGCTGCGGACCGCTTCCCGCTCGAGCCCGATACAGCAGCTGCCCGGGCGCGGCTGGGGATGGCATCGGATACCACCGTGGTGGCGGTGCTCCCCGGTAGCCGGCGCAGTGAGCTTGAGCAGCTGCTGCAGCCCTTCCTGGCAGCGGCAGCGCTGCTCATCAAGCGCCCGGATGCCCCGGAGCTGGTAATCCCGGTGGCAGCGCCAGGCCTGCGTGGCGCCATCGAGGCGGCGGTGGCGCAGCATGGCCTGACGCGCCGTACCCATCTGCTCGACGGGGACGTGGCCACCGCCGCTACGGCTGCCGATGTGGCGCTCACTGCCTCGGGGACCGCCACGCTCGAGGTGATGCTCGCCAAACGGCCTATGGTAGTCGCCTACCGCCTGTCGCCGCTGAGCTTCTACATCCTGCGCCGCCTGGTGCACGCCCGGTGGATGTCGCAGCCCAATCTGCTCGCCGGGGAGGCGTTGGTCCCAGAGTTCCTGCAGGCCGAGGCCAGCCCCGAGCGCCTGGCCGCTGCCATCGCTGGGTGGCTAGACGACGCCCCCGCTCGCCTGCGGCTTGTCCAGCGCTTCCGGGGGCTGCACCAGGATCTGGCTCGAGGCGCCGATGCCCGGGCTGCTGAGGCGGTGCTGGAGGTGTTGCCGTGACCGGGACGTGTGACCCGGCCGCCGGCATCGTGGGAGTCGACGAGGCCGGCCGTGGCCCCTGGGCCGGTCCGGTGGTGGCCGCTGCGGTGGTGCTGCAGGCCCCGCTCCCCGGCGTGACGGATTCCAAGCGGCTGACTGCCCGCAGGCGGACACGCGCGGCGGCGCAGATCCGGGAGCAGGCCGTAGCCTGGGCGGTGGGGCGGGCTGAGGTCGAGGAGATCGATGCGCTGAACATCCGCGAGGCGACCTTTCTCGCCATGCAGCGTGCCGTGGTCGGTGTGCAGGCGGTGCAGTCGGTCCGCGAGGTGCTGGTGGATGGCCACGAACTCCCGGCGGGGTTGCCGTGCCCGGCGCGGGCAGTGATCGGCGGGGATGCCTCGGAGCCGGCCATTGCCGCCGCCTCGATCCTGGCCAAGACCTTGCGCGATGCTGAGATGGCGATGCTCGATGAGGTGTATCCGGGGTACGGTCTCGCACAGCATAAGGGGTACGGTACCGCCGCGCACCGGGCGGCATTGGCGCGGTACGGTGCTTGCCCGTGCCACCGCCGCAGCTTCGCCCCGGTCCGTCGTGTGCTCCGTAGTGGCTAAGCTCCGGGATGGGTGACCTGTTACGACCATGAGCGAAGACACCCCCGGTTTCGTTCACCTGCGCATGCACACCGAGTTTTCCTTGGTGGACGGCATTGTGCGTATCCGGGAGGCCGTCGAGGCGGCGCGAGACGCCGGCATGCCGGCGGTGGCCATCACCGATCAGTCGAACCTCTTCGGCATGGTCAAGTTCTATCGCGCCGCGCTGGCCGCCGGCGTTAAGCCGATCATCGGCGCCGATATCTGGCTCGAGGACGAGGCGGTGGCGGCCGGTTGCGCCCGGCTCACCCTCCTGTGCCAGGATCGGGAGGGCTTCCGCGCCTTGTCGCGGTTGCTGACGCGGGGGTATCTAGAAGGCACGAGCGGGGATATCCCGGTCATCCGCCGTGATTGGCTGCGGGGTGACGCCCAAGGGTTGCTGGCGCTTTCCGCCGGTGGCGAGGGGGATGTGGGTCAGGCCCTGCTGCGTGGTGACCAGGAGCTGGCATGGCACTATTTGGAGGCGCACCGGGAGACCTTCGGCCCCGATGGCTTCTTCCTGGAGGTCCACCGTCTCGGCCGCCCCGGTGACGAGCGCCATCTCCACGCTGCGGTGGCTCTCGCTGCCGAGGCGGATGTCCCGGTGGTGGCCACCAACGACGTGCGCTTCATGCGTGCCGAGGATTACGATGCCCATGAAGTGCGCGTCTGCATCCATCAGGGACGTACGCTGGACGATCCGGATCGGCCGCGGCGCTATACCGAGCAGCAGTATTTCGCCGATACGGCTGAGATGGCTGAACGCTTCGCCGATCTGCCCGAGGCCTTGGAGACCTCGGTGCGCATCGCCGAGCGCTGCAATGTCGATCTGGAGCTAGGCACCAATTACCTGCCGGATTTCCCGGTCCCCGAGGGGCACACGGTGGCCTCGTATCTGCGCGCCGAGGCCGAGGCCGGCCTGGCGTCACGGCTGCGCCAGCGCGGTGTCGGCGCTGATGAGGACCCGGCTCAGGTGCAGGAGCATTATCACCGGCGGCTCGATCACGAGCTCAGCGTGATCGAGCACATGGGCTTCCCGGGGTACTTCCTGATCGTGGCGGACTTCATCCGCTGGGCCCGTGAGAGCGGAATCCCGGTGGGGCCGGGGCGCGGCTCCGGGGCCGGCTCGCTGGTTGCCTACGCCCTGGGCATTACCAACCTCGATCCGCTGCGCTACGACCTGCTCTTCGAGCGTTTCCTCAACCCGGAGCGGGTCTCCATGCCGGACTTCGACGTGGACTTCTGCATGGAGCGCCGCGACGAGGTCATCGAGTATGTCTCCGAGCGCTACGGCGCTGAGAAGGTCTCGCAGATCGCCACGCACGGCACCATGGCCGCCCGTGCTGTGGTGCGTGATGTGGGGCGGGTGTACGGCCACCCCTTCGGCTACATGGACCGGATCGCCAAGCTCATCCCCTTCGAGCCGGGGATGACGCTCGATAAGGCGTTGGCGCAGGAAGAAGACCTGCGCGCCGAGTACGACAACGATGAGAACGTCCGCGAGCTGCTCGATACCGCCCGTAGCCTTGAGGGGCTATCGCGCAATGTCGGCAAGCACGCCGGCGGGGTGGTGATCGCCCCCAGCGACCTGACCCGTTTCTCGCCGCTCTATCGGGACCCGGAGGAGGGCGATGCCGCCGAGGCCTGGAAGGTGGCCACCCACTTCGACAAGGACGACGTCGAGGCCGTAGGCCTGGTGAAGTTCGACTTCCTCGGCTTGCGGACGCTGACCATCATCGACTGGACGGTGCAGGCGGTAAACCGCCTGCGCGAGCAGCGCGGCGAGGCGGCGCTGGATATCGATACCGTCCCCCTCGACGACGCTGAGACCTTCGAGCTGCTCAAGCGCTGCGCCACGACGGCGGTCTTTCAGCTCGAGTCGCGGGGGATGAAGGAGCTGATCAAGCGCCTGCAGCCCGACAGCTTCGAGGATATCATCGCCCTCGTGGCGCTCTTCCGTCCGGGGCCGCTGCAGTCGGGGATGGTCGAGGACTTCGTCGAGCGCAAGCACGGCCGCTCGGCGGTGGCCGGCTACCCCACCAAGGCGCTCCACCACCCGGACCTGATCCCGGTACTGCAGTCGACCTACGGGGTCATCCTCTACCAGGAGCAGGTCCAGCGCATCGCCCAGGTCCTCGCAGGCTACAGCCTCGGCGAGGCCGACCTGCTGCGCCGGGCCATGGGCAAGAAGAAGCCCGAGGAGATGGCCAAGCAGCGTGCCGGCTTCCTCGAGGGGGCCCAGGCCCAGGGCCTGTCCCAGGAGCACGCTGAGGGCATCTTCGATCTCGTGGAGAAGTTCGCGGGGTACGGCTTCAATAAGTGCGTTCACGGCGATACCCGGCTGATCGAGGCGCACACCGGCGAGCGGGTCACGGTGGCCGAGCTGTTCCGGCAGCGCCGGCCTTTCTCGGTCCACGCCGAGGCACCGGACGGCAAGCTGGTCCCGCGCCCGGTCACCGATGTGGTCTGGAACGGGCGCAAGCCCGTCTTCGAGCTGCGCACGGCGCAAGGGCGACGGATCCGGGCGACGGCGGGGCACCGCTTCCGGACCTGGGAGGGGTGGCAGCGGCTCGAGGCGCTAGCGGTCGGGGACCGGATCGCCACGGCCCGGCGGCTCCCCATCGACGGGCAGGAGCGCTGGCCGGCGCACGAGCTTATCGTGCTCGCCGGCCTCCTCGCCGAGGGCAATACCTGCTACCCGGGCACCTTGTACTTCTACGGCAACGACGCCGCGCTGGTGGAGGACTTCGCGGCGGCGGCGAGCCGGTTCCCCAACACCGTGGTCCAGGTGTTCGCCCGCGGGGATGGACGGCGGCTCGAGGTCCGGGTCAATACCGGCCGGGATACCCGGTTCCGTGGCCGGTCCGCGCCGACCGCCGTGGACGTCGCTACCGCTGACCTGCAGGGAGGGGAGCCCGCGCCGTCGGGCTACAGCGGCGCCTTCGAGTGGGCCCAGGGGCTCGGCCTGCTCGGCTGCCGGGCGAGCGAGAAGCGCATCCCCGAGGCGATCTTCCGCCTGTGCGATGCGGACCTCGAGCGTTTCCTCGGCCGGCTCTGGGCGGGGGACGGCTTCGTTTGCTCCGAGCGGCAGTTCACGCCCTACTACGCCACCTCATCGCGAGCATTGGCGGACGGGGTCTCCACCCTGTTGCTGCGCCTCGGCATGATCAACGGCGTCCACGAGAAGCGCTTCCGCTATCGGGGCGGTGAGCGGCCCGGCTATACGGTGCACCTGCTGGGAGAGGGCACGGTCGAGACCTTCCTGCAGCGCCTCGGCCCGCACCTCGTGGGCTGCCAAGCCGCGGTAGAGCGGCTGGCGGCCTACGTCCAGGGGCGCGCGGCGAGCCGCTCGAGCCTGGATACCATCCCCGCCGCGGTCCGCGAGCAGGTCGATGCTGAGCGCCGCCGCCTGGGGCTCACCTGGGTGGCGCTCGAGCGGGAGAGCGGGGTCTCGACCCGGGAACTCCAGGGGCGGGGCTCCCGCGGCAAGCGTGGCTTCCGGCGGCAGACCATCGCCCAGCTCGCCCGCTACCTCGGCGCCCAGCGCCTGGCCGAGGTCGCGGCGTCCGACCTCTACTGGGACCGGGTGGTGGCGATCGAGCCGCGGGGGATCGCTGATACCTACGACCTGACCGTAGATACCGACCACAACTACGTCGCCGAGGGGGTGGTTACCCACAACTCCCACTCGGCCGCCTACGCGCTGCTCTCCTACCAGACGGCCTGGCTCAAGGCCCACGAGCCGGCGGCCTTCATGGCCTCGGTGCTCTCCTCGGACATGGACAACACCGACAAGGTGGTCACCTTCATCGACGAGGCGCGGGCTATGCGCCTGGCCGTCCAGCCGCCGGATATCAACCGCAGCGCCAAGCCCTTCGTCGCCGTCGACGAGCGGACCATCGTCTACGGCCTCGGCGCCATCAAGGGCGTCGGCGAGTCGGCCCTCGACGCGATCCTCGGCGAGCGCGACGCCCATGGGCCGTTCACCGACCTCTTCGAGCTCTGCCGGCGGGTGGATACCGGCCGCGCCAACCGCCGGGTCCTCGAGGCGCTGTGCCGCTCGGGCAGTCTCGATCCGCTCGTCGCCAACCGTGCCACCGGCATCGCGCAGCTGCCCGCCGCCCTGGCCGCCGCCGAGCAGGCCACCCGCGACCAGGCCGCCGGGCAGAGCGACCTCTTCGGCGGCCTCGAGGCCGCTCCCGCGCCCGCAGCCTCGGTCGCCGCCGGCGAGGGGCGGGAGGAGCAACCGGAATGGCCGGAGGAGGAGCGGCTTGCCGGAGAGAAGGAGACCCTCGGGCTCTTCCTGACCGGTCACCCCATTGACCGCTACGAGGCCGAGTTGCCGTACCTGGCCACGGACCGCCTCCAGCGGCTGGCCTCTGGAGGTGCCAGCAGCGGCGAGGACAACGGCCGAGGCGGGCGCATGGTTACCGCGGCGGGGCTGGTGGTGGCCCTGCGGATGCGCAATACGGCCACCGGTGGTCGCCTGGCGACCCTGACCCTGGATGACCGGACTGGCCGGATCGAGGCGGTGCTCTTCCCCGAGGCCTTCTCCCGCTACCGTGACGTGGTGACCAAGGATGCCCTGCTGGTGGTCCGTGGCAGCCTGGACTATGACGACTTCAGCGGCGGCTACCGCATCGCTGCTGAGGAGGTGCTGGATCTCGCCCGGGCGCGCGAGCGCGCTGCGGGCCGGCTGGTGATCTCCGTGACCGCCGAGCGGGCCGCCAACGGCCTGGTGCCGGCGTTGCGCGAGGCGCTCAGCGGTTGCCATGGCGGTTGCTCGGTCCACGTCGATTACCGTCACCCGCAAGGGCGGGGGCGCGTGGTCCTCGGGCGCGACTGGGCTGTAACCCCGAGCGATGACCTGATCAAGCGCCTAGAGGGGGTGGTCGATGGCCCGGTCTCAGTGGAGTACCCGCGCTAGTCCACGCCCTCAGCCTTGGCCCTGGAGGACAGCGAGGTCCTTGAGGGTCAGCGGCTGGCCGTCGCCACGGTCGTCGAGGTGATCCACGACGGCGGCAGCGCCGGTGAAGTCTTCGTGGCGGGTCCACGGGCTGCGGGTGACCAGGGTCGGGATCCCCGCTGCCCGGGCGGCGCGTAGGCCGTTGGCTGAGTCCTCGATGGCCAAGCAATCCGCAGCCTGGAGGTCGAGCCGCTCCAGGGCGAGCCGGTAGGCCTCGGGGTCCGGCTTCTTGGCGGCGACGTCCTCGCCGCAGATGAGGGTCTCAAAGCGTGCGCGGGCGGCGGGCAGAACGCTGTCGAACAGGGCCGCGACATTGTCGTAGGCACTGGTGGTGACCACAGCCAGGCGCACACCAGCGTCATGAGCTTCGCTCAGGAGCCGCTCGACACCCGGGCGTGGCGGGATGCAGCCGGTACGCAGCCGTTCGGCGTAGTGGCGGTTCTTGGCTGCATGCAGCTGCCTGGCGAGGTCCTTAAGATCCCCGTCCATGGTGGGCGGCCGCCGCGCCAGGGCGTGGTGCAACCGCTCGCGCCCGCCGGGGATCTCGGCGAGGAGTTGGCGGTAGGTTGCCTCTTCCCAGCGATGGGGCAGGCCGTAATCGCGGAAAGCGTCATTGAAGGCGGGCAGATGCCCCTGGCCCTCGGTGTCTGCCAGGGTTCCGTCCACATCGAGAAGCAGGGCCTGCAGGCTGATAGGGATCACCATGTCCGTAAGCTTTCCAGCGGTTATCATTGTAGGCCCGTCGAGCCTGCCGGGGAACGGGGTTGAGGTGTCGCGCCCCGGAGGCGCGCCGTACTATACGATAGGGGAGCAGCGCATGGCTGAGGGTCGTCCGAGATACACGCCGGAACTGCGCCGCGAGCTGGTGGCGCTGGTGGAGGCCGGGCATAGTCCGGCGGAGCTGGCACGCCAGTACGCGCCATCGGCAAAGACCATCCGGCGCTGGTACCAGGAGGATCGCCCGGGGGGCGAGTGGGGTGCGGCTTCCTCGGGTAAGCGCCGGCCGGGGCGTGGTGGTCACGGCGACGAGCGCAAGGGGACCTCGCGGCGGCCGGGCAGCGCGGGGCGCCGGCGTTCCGGCGGACGGCGCCCCAAGGTGCTGGCCGCTCCGGAGGGGGGTGGCTCAGCGGCTGAGCCCCCGGCTATCCCTGCAGCGCCGGCGGAGGGGGACGAGGAGGCCGAGCACGGCCGCCGTGACACGAGCGCAGCGCTGGTGGAGCCACAGCCTGCCGCAGAAGACGCCGACGAGAGGGCGACCGCTGCTGCTTCGGCGTCCGCCCTTGGGGATCAGGCGCGCGGTGATCAAGCGTCGCCGCCTGTGCTGGAGGAGGCTATGGACAGGGAGTTCGAGCTGGAGGAGCCGGAGGAGGCGGGCCGGGAGGCCGAGGCGCTGCTCAAGCGCGGGCTGGCGCTGGCTGAGGAAGGGGATGCCGTCTACGACGAGGAGGGCCCTGCAGCGGCCCTGGCAGTCTACCAGGAGGCGCTGACATGCCTGGATGCGGCCATCACGGTCGGGGAAGGGGGCGATGAGGCCCGCCGCGACTGGGGGGTAACCCTGGAGCGATACGGCGACGCCCTCTTCGAGCTTGAGGGTGCGGCGGAGGCGTGGCCTTGCTACGAGGCTTGGTGCCAGCTCGCCGAGGCCCTTGCCGAAGCACAGCGCAGCGCACAGGCCCTGCGCGACTGGAGCGTGGCGCTGGGGCGCTATGCGCAGGTGATCCTGGTCGAGGAGGGGCCTGAGGCGGCGCTGCCCTATTATCAGCAAGTGGCGGATCTGCGCGAGGAGATGGCTCGCGAGCGCCAGAGCGTGGCTGCCTATCAAGACTGGGCCCTGGCCCTAGAGCGCTGCGGCGCCGTGCAGGAGGCTGTGATGGGGCTGGCCGAGACGGTGGAAGTTTATCGTCAGGCCTTGGAGCTGCGCGAGGCCCTTGCCGAGGAGGAGGATACGCCGCAGGCGCGTCGGGCCCTGGGCATCGCTCAGGAGCGGTTGGCGATGGCGGTGCTCGCTGCCGAGGGAGCAGAAGCGGCGTTGCCGCTCTTTGAGGAGCTCGCCGAGTTGTTCACCGAGCTCGCCGAGGAGCTGGGTACCGAGGCGGCGGACGCCGAGCGGCGACAGGCGGACACCATGCTGGGCAAGGTGCAGATGGCGGCCTTCGACAATGAGGATTGAGCACAGGGTCGACAGCGATCTGGTCATCGTCGGCGGTGGTGGTGCCGGCTTGCGCGCGGCCATCGCGGCGGCGAGCCTCGATCCGGGGCTGCGCATCGCGTTGGTCTCCAAGGTCGTGCCCATGCGCAGCCATACCGTTGCGGCCGAGGGCGGGGCCGCCGGTGTGGCGCGCGGTGATGACAGCCTCGAGGCCCATTTCGAGGATACCGTTGCCGGAGGGGATTGGCTCTGCGAGCAGGATGTGGTCGAGCGCTTTGTCGCCGCCTGCGCCGAGGAGATGATCCAGCTCGAGCAGTGGGGATGCCCCTGGAGCCGACAGGCCGACGGCCAGCCCCACGTGCGCTTCTTCGGGGGCATGACCCGCCAGCGCAGCTGGTATGCCGCCGACAAGACCGGTTTCCACCTGCTCCACACGCTGTTTCAGACCACGCTGCGCTATCCGGCGATCGAGCGCTACGACGAGTGCTTCTGCGCCGACCTGCTCGTCGAGGATGGGGAGGTCCGCGGTATCCTGGCCTTGGAGGTGGCCAGCGGTGAGCCGGTGTGCTTCAGCGCTCCGGCCGTGATCCTGGCGACCGGCGGCGCCGGCCGCGTCTACGGCCAGAATACCAACGCGGGCATTGTCACCGGCGAGGGTATGGCCATGGCCTATGCCCACGGGGTGCCG
Source organism: Halorhodospira sp. (assembly GCA_046546255.1). GTDB lineage: Bacteria > Pseudomonadota > Gammaproteobacteria > Nitrococcales > Halorhodospiraceae > Halorhodospira. The sequence continues at coordinate 39,736 of JBKGYE010000006.1, forward strand.
CTGCGCGATATGGAGTTCGTGCAGTGGCATCCGACCACCCTGCCGGGTAGCGGGATCTTGATCACCGAAGGGTGCCGCGGCGAGGGCGGTGTCCTTACCAACCGCCACGGTCGGCGCTATCTGCAGGATTACGGGCTGGGTCCTGCCGACCCCTGGCCGCGGCCCAAGGCCATGGAGCTCGGCCCACGGGATCGGCTCTCGCAGGCCTTTTGGTACGAGGATCAGGCCGGGCGGACGGTATCGACCCCCCAGGGCAGTGCCGTGCAGCTCGACGTGCGCTCCCTTGGCAAGGCACGCATCCTGGAGCGCTTGCCCATGATCACCGAGGTGGCTCGCCGCTATGCCGGTGTCGATCCGTTGCACGAGCCCATCCCGGTGCGCCCAGCGGTGCACTACACCATGGGCGGTATCCCCACCGGCTTGGATGGGGCGACGGCGCTGAGGGGGCTGTTCGCCGCCGGCGAGTGCGCCAGCACCGGTATCCACGGTGCCAATCGCCTCGGCTCCAACTCCCTGGCCGAGCTGCTGGTTTTCGGCCGGGCTGCCGGGGAGGCGGCGGCGCGGCATGCCCGGGCTGTCGCGCGGCGGGGCGATGACCGCTGCCTGGCACAGCTTGCTGCGGAGGCTGCGCGGCCGCCTCTGGAGCTGCTCGATGGCGGGCACGAGGGTGAGTCGGTCGCAGCGCTACGGGATGCCCTGCATGCGACCATGGAGCAGGGGGTAGGGATCTTCCGCAACGCTGAGGGGCTCGAGTGGGCCTGCGAGCAGTTGGCGTTCCTGCGCGAGCGCTATCGCCGGGGGGTGCGGCTCGACGATCGTAGCCGAAGCTACAACACCGAGTGGCTGAGCGCTGTCGAGCTCGGCCACGCCCTACAGGTGGCGGAGGCCATGGCCTGGTCGGCTCGGGCCCGGCTGGAGTCGCGTGGGGCGCACACCCGCAACGACGCCTACGATGAGCGGGATGACGAGCGTTTCCTGGTGCATACCCTGGCTTACGGTCAGGGGGACGGGCCGCCGCGGCTCGAGCATCCGCCGGTGACCATGACGCGATCCTCACCGCGGCGGCGGCTCTACGGTGAGGCTGCCGAGCGCGCGGCCCAGGAGGAGGCGCGGCGATGAGCACGGAGCGCAGGATCACGCTCTCGGTCCAGCGCTACCACCCGGAGCGGGACGAGGCCCCGTACCTACAGGCCTATACGGTGCCGTTCAGTGAGGATCAGTCGGTGCTTGAGGGCCTGCAGTACATCAAGGACCACCTTGATGGCACCTTGACCTTCCGCTGGTCGTGCCGCATGGCGATTTGCGGCAGCTGCGGCTGCATGGTCAATGACGAGCCCGTGCTCGCCTGCCGGGTCTTCCTGCGCGACTACGCCCCGGGGCCGGTGCGCGTGGCGCCGCTGGCGCACTTTCCCATCCTGCGGGATCTGGTGGTGGACCAGCAGGCATTCCTGGACCGCCTGGAGGAGGCGCATCCCTACTTGATCCCAGCACAGCCACGCACTCCGGCGGAGGGTCCGTACCGTCAGACCCCGGCGCAGATGAGCGATTACTACGACTACGCGCAGTGCATCAACTGCCTGCTCTGCTACGCCGCCTGCCCGCAATTCGGCTGGGACTCGTCCTTCGCCGGCCCCGGGGTGCTGGCGCTGCTCCAGCGCTACGACCTGGACAGCCGGGATGCGGGAAAGGGGTACCGTCGCGCGCTGGCCGATGCCGAGTCGGGCATTTGGGGGTGCACCCTCGTCGGTTATTGCTCTGAGGTCTGCCCCAAGGGGGTGGATCCGGCGCGGGCGATCAACCAGCGCAAGCTCGGCAGCGCGCTGCGCTACCTGTTGGCGCCGCTTCGCCCCGGCAGCCGGGATTGACCCCGGGAGGAGCGCTCTGGTCCGTGAGACGATTGACCAGCATCCTGCGATCTCGCAAAGCGGAGGGCTGACCATGAGCCGTATCCGTGCCTATACCCCCGACATGCGAGGCTGGTGGCAGCGCCACCCGGTCTATCGCCGCTACCTGCTGCGCGAGGGCACCAGCTTGTTCCTCGCCTTGTACGCCCTGTGGCTACTCCTCGGGTTGCTCAGCCTTGCTGCCGGAGAGGCGGCCTATGAGCAGTGGCGGGCATGGCACGGGACGCCGGGCATCTTCGGGCTCCATCTCGCGGTGCTGCTGGCGGTGCTCTACCATGCGTGGACGTGGTTGCAGCTGCTGCCGCTGACTGTGCCGCCCGTGCGCCTGGGTGGCCGGCGGTTACCCGATCGCGTGCTGACCCGGGGTGCCTGGGCAGGCTCGGCCTTGCTCTCGGCGGCACTGTGGCTCTACCTGGGAGGCAGTGAAGGATGAGGCGTTCCCCGGAGCCTCCGCTGTGGCTGCTCTTCGGCGCTGGCGGGCTCCTCGCGGCGCTGATCGGGCCGGCACTGGTGGCTTTCACCGGCATCCTGATGCCCGCGGCGGCGCAGCGGGGCGTAGCCCTGCTCGATTACGAGACGATGCATGCGCTGCTGCAGGCCCCCGTGGCTAGGGGGTGCGCCGTGGCAGTGATCACCCTGATGCTCTTCCACGCCGCGCACCGGATCTACCACACCCTGCGCGACCTCGGCCTGCGCGCCGGGCGGGGGGTGCGAATCGTCTGCTATAGTGGAGCTGCCGCCGGTGGCCTCTTGGCCGTGGTGGCCGTGGTAGGACTCTAGGGCGCATCGGGGGGGAGGGGCGTGTCGCTGGGTAGCCGCGGCTGGGCCTCGGGGCGGGACCACAGGAAGCCCTGGGCGCAGAGACAGCCGGCGGCGAGGAGCTGCTCGCGCTGCTCGGGGGTCTCCACACCCTCGGCAATCGCCTCCAGGCCGAGCATCTGGGCCAGCTGGAGGATGGTCTCGACGATGGAGCGCGATTCGGGCGTGCTGTCCATGTCCCAGACAAACCTCTTATCGATCTTGAGCCGGTCAATGGGCAGGCGCTTGAGGTAGAGCAACGAGGAGTAGCCGGTGCCGAAGTCATCGATGCTCAGGCGCACCCCCTGGCGGCGCAGCTCGCCCAGGCTGCTCAGCGTCTTCGGGCTGAGGTCCATGAGCGCTGACTCGGTAATCTCCAGCTCCAGGTAGTGCGGCGGCAGGCCCGTCTGCACCAGGATTCGGTCGACGGTCTTGCTGATATCCCCGCTCTGGAACTGAGCTGCGGAGAGGTTGACCGCGATGCGACCGAAGCATCGCCCCTCGTCCAGCCACTGCCGGCCGCGCTCGCAGGCTTGGCGCAGGATCTCTTCGCCCAGGGCCGCCATGGCCCCGACCTCCTCGGCCACGGGGATGAATGCCCCCGGCTGTAGCAGGCCGCGCTGGGGATGGAACCAGCGCACCAAGGCCTCGAGGCCGATGACCTCGCCGCTGGCCAGATCCACCTGGGGCTGGAAGAAGGGTACCAGCTCGCCGCGCTGCAACCCGGTGCGCAGCTCTTGGGCCAGGCCGAGCCGGCGCTGGGCGCGCTCGGTGAGCTCCTCGGCGTAGAAGCAGGTGGTGTTGCGGCCGAGCCCCTTGGCGTTATGCAGGGCCGAGTCCGCGCTGCGCAGCAGCTCCTCAACCGTATCCCCGTTATCCGGGTAGATGCTGATCCCGATGCTGCAGCGGCACTCGAACCAGCGCCGGTTGTACTGGAAGGGGCGCTCGAGCTCCTGGTGGACGCTCTCAGCGCAGGCGAGGGCGTCGCGGTGATCGGTGATCTCCGCTAGGCAGATGCTGAACTCATCCCCGCTGAGACGGGCGAGAGTATCCTCGGTGCCAATATGCTGCTGGAGTCGGTAGGCGGCCTGGCGCAGGACGCGATCGCCGGCCGTATGCCCCAGGCTATCGTTGATATCCTTGAAATGATCCAGGTCGATGAACAGTACCGCCAGCTGCTCCCCGGCCTGACGGCTGCGCTCCAGGGCGCGGGCGACCCGGTCCTTGAACAGCAGGCGATTGGGCAAGCCGGTCAGGGCATCGTGATAGGCCTGGAACTGCAGCCGCTCCTGGGAGCGCTTGAGCTCGGTCAGGTCGCTGAATACAGCGATATAGTTGCTGACCTGGCCGTGGGCGTCCTCGACCTGGCTGATGGTGACCCATTTCGGCTGCAAGGTGCCGTGCCGGGTACGGTCCCAGATCTCGCCGGACCAGCTGCCGTGCTCCTCGATGGCTTGCCACATGGCCCGGTAGAAGTCGCCGCTATGGTGGCCGGACTGCAGCACCCGAGGGGTCTGACCGATTAGCTCCTCCTCGCGATAGCCGGTGATGCGCTTGAAGGCCTCGTTGATCTGCAGGATGCGCGTCTGGGCGTCGGTGATCAGGATGCCGTCCCGGGTGGCGGTGAACACGCGGGCACTGAGCTCCAGGTTACGCTCCATCTCCTTGCGCTGAGAGATGTCGCGCAGGATGGCATAGCAGAGGCGCTCCTGGTCGGTGCGCAGGGGGGTCAGCACCACCTCGAGCCATCGCTCGGTGTGGTCGGGTGCCAGACCGACCCATTCCAGCCGCTGGGGGCCTTGCTCATGGGCCCGCTGGAGGTGGCGACGGGCAAGCTCCTCGGTGGGGGTGCCATCTGGCTGGTAGGGCGGGGAGACGTCCTCCAGCGTGAGCCCGATGAGCGCCCGTGTCTCTGAGCGACCAAGCAACTGCGCCGCAGCCGGGTTGCCGGCGATAAAGCAGCCGTCGCGGAGCAGGAGCATCCCGTCCTCGCTCTGCTCGAACAGCGCCTGAGCTAGCTCGGGGCGAAGCTCCCGGGTCGGTGTGGCGGTCAAGGTCAGCTTCACCCGGCTCCGCTCATGGTTGGTTGGTGACGATGCGGTTGCGCAAGTGCCCGAGACCCTCAATCTCGCATGTGACCTGGTCACCGGGCTGGAGGTGCTCCGGTGGGGTGCGGGCGAATCCGACCCCCGCCGGCGTACCGGTAGCGATGATATCACCCGGGATCAAGGTCATGACGCGTGATAGTGTCTCGATGATCTGCGGGATGCGGAAGATCATCTCGGAGGTCCGCGATTGCTGCTTGATTTGGTCGTTGACTCGGCAGGTGAGGGCGAGGTCGTGGGGATCGGGGATGCTGTCGGCGGTGGTGATCCATGGCCCCATAGGGCAGCTGCTGTCGAGGGATTTGCCGAGGAAGAACTGCTGGTGTCGGAACTGTAGATCCCGTGCCGAGAGGTCGTTGATCACGGTAAAGCCGAAGACGTGTCCCAGGGCCTCGGTGGCGTGGATATGGCGCCCGCCTTGGCCGATGACCACACCGAGCTCTACCTCCCAGTCGAGCTGTGCGGTAGTGGCCGTATCGAGGGGGATGTCGGCGTAGGGGCCCGCGGCTGTGGTGGTGGCCTTGGTGAAGACCACCGGCACCTCGGGGAGGGCAAGCGCGTCCCCTTTGGCCTGTTGTGCTTCGCGTGCATGATCGGCGTAGTTCATCCCCAGGCACAGGATGTTGCGTGGCGGGCGGGGCAAGGGGGCAAGGAAAGTCAGCGCCTCGGCGTTGACCCGTGGCCAGTCATAGCCCGCCTCGGGAAGGGTGCCGGCGCTGAGGTGGCTGCCTAGGTCCCCGCTGGAGGGGCAGACGGCCCAGCGGTTATCCCGTTCATGGATGGCGATGCGCGGGCTTCCCTGATGCGCGACCGTGGTGATGCGCATGTCTGCCGTCTCCCGGTTACGATCGTGGCGGATGGCTCCAGCGGCAGCTATTGTCGCGCAACTAGCGCCCGGGCGTCGACGGCTCGGCTCAGGGCGGCGTGGCAGCCATACGCGCTCGTCTCGGCCGAGATCCCCACCAGACCCTGCATCTGGTAAGGTACACGGCCTGCGGCCACCGTCCGCGCAGACGCCTGCCATTCCTGGAGGGCAACGGGGAGCTCATGACCAAGAACTTTCTGGATTTCGAGCAGCCCATCGCCGAGCTGGAGGCGAAGATCGAGGAGCTGCGCAACGTCGGGCAGGACTCCGAGGTCAATATCAATGAGGAGATCCAGCGGCTTGAGGCCAAGAGCCGGTCGCTGACGGAGAAGATCTTCGCCTCGCTGAGCGCCTGGCAGATCGTGCAGCTGGCGCGTCATCCGGAGCGCCCGTATTTCTTCGACTACATCGAGCGGGTGTTCAGTGACTTCCAGGAGCTCCACGGCGATCGGGCCTACGCCGATGATGAGGCCATCGTCGGTGGTCCGGCACGCCTTGATGGCCATCCGGTGATGGTCATCGGCCAGCAGAAGGGGCGTGACACCAAGGAGAAGGTCCGGCGCAATTTCGGCATGTCGCGGCCCGAGGGGTACCGCAAGGCCTTGCGATTGATGCGCATGGCCGATCGCTTCAACCTGCCGGTCTTCACCCTGATCGATACGCCGGGGGCCTATCCCGGTGTCGGTGCCGAGGAGCGTGGGCAGAGCGAGGCCATCGCCCGCAATCTCGCAGAAATGGCGCAGCTGCGGGTGCCCGTGATCTGCACGGTGATCGGCGAGGGTGGCTCCGGTGGGGCGCTGGCGATCAGCGTCGGCAATCGTTTGCTGATGCTGCGCTACGCTGTCTACTCCGTGATCTCTCCCGAAGGGTGTGCCTCTATCCTGTGGAAGAGTTCCGAGCGCGCGCCCGACGCCGCCGAGGCCATGCAGATGGCTGCCGAGCGCCTGCACGATCTCGGGTTGGTCGATCGCGTGGTGCCGGAGCCGCTCGGTGGGGCCCACCGAGATTACGACGCCATCGCCGAGAGCCTGCGCCAGGCTTTGCTTGAGGAGTGGCGCCATCTCTCTGCCATGAGCCCTGAGGAGCTAGTGGCGGAGCGTCATCGACGCCTCTCGGAGATCGGCCAGCTGCAGGGGTAGGTGTGCTCGATCCGAGCGCCGTGGCGGATCGGTTGTATGCGCTGGCCCCGGGTGCTGCGCGTTTCATCGTCGCCCTCAGCGGTGGCCGGGATTCGGTAGCGCTGCTCCATGCCCTGGCCACGGTCCGGCAGCAGCTGCCGGGCCCACTGACCGCGCTCCATGTCGACCACGGCCTCCATCCTCAGGCTGGGGCGTGGGCGCACGGCTGCGCCCGGCTCTGTAAGGAGCTCGGGGTGCCCTTCGAGCTGCGCCGGGTGAGCGTGCATGACCACGGCGGTGAAGGGCTGGAGGCGGCGGCGCGCCGAGCGCGCTATGAGGCCTTCAGCGAGGAGATGGGTATCGCTGCGTGCCTGGTGCTCGCCCACCACGCCGAGGATCAGGCGGAGACGCTGTTGCTGCGTGCCCTGCGCGGCGGCGGCCTGCACGGTCTCAGCGCGATGCCGCCAGTCCGTCCGCTGGGTCGGGGGTGGCTGGCACGCCCGCTGCTTGCCACCTCGCGTGCGGCGGTCACCGCCTATGCGCGTGAGTACGCCCTCTCCTGGGTCGAGGACCCGGCTAACCAGGAGAAGGCCTACGATCGGGTCTACCTGCGTCGGCAGGTTCTGCCGGCGCTGACGGCGCGCTGGCCGCAGGCGGCGGCCTCCATCGCGGCCGGTGCCGAGGCCCTGCAGGCCGATCGCGCCCTGCTGGCGGCGTACCTTGACGGCGATCTGGCCGCGAGCCGGGCTGGTGATGGCCGTCCGGCGGTGGCCTACCTGCGCGGCTTGGCTCCGCGGCGCCGGCAGGCTGTCGTTCGCCGCTGGCTGGAGGTGGCCGGTTACCGCCCGCCGCCGTACCGGCAGTTGGTGGCGGGGTTGCAGGACCTCTTGGCGGCGGGAGCCGACCGTACGCCGGAGTTGGTCTGGGAGGAGGGCTGTATCCGGCGTTACCGGGGGCGGTTATGGTTAATTCCGGCAGAGGAGCCGGAGCCGGCGGGGCCGTCGGGGCGCTGGTCCTGGTCCGCGGAGCAGGCGCTAACCCTGCCCGGAGGGACGCTCTCAGCGGCGTGGACGCCCGCCTTCGGGATCGATCCGGCGCTCGCGGCGTCGGGTGTGATGATCACCTTCCGTGCGGGGATCAACAGTGCCGCTGCACGGCGTCGGGCTCAGCGCCTGTTCCAGGCCTTGAGGGTACCGCCCTGGCAGCGCGCGGCGCGGCCATTGCTTTGGTGGTGTGATCGTCCTGTGGCTGTGGCGGGCTACGGGGCCGCTCGCGAGGCTGCTGCAGCGCCGGGATGGCGGCTGCGCTGGGAGCCGGCTACGGGCTAATCGGTCGCTAGGTGCTCGTCGAGAGGGAGGCGTAGGGCGTGCCGGTCGGTGGGCTCGTAGTGCCCGGTTTCGGCCTGGTGTCCCTCGCCGGGAGCGACATAGCTATAGCGGCCGTAGCGGCCGAGCCGTCGCAGGGCTTGCCGCGCCTGCTCCGGCGACTCTGCAGTCAGGGCGATCAGGGGCTGGCCGCCCCCCGTGGTGCTCGCCCAGGCGAGCGGTGAGGCATCGATGGGGCGGATGCGCTCGGTGGTGCAGGCGCGCACCGCCTCGAGGGTGCGGGCGACCTGCTGGCGGGTGCCGATGATCAGCAGCGGCCGTTCCCGATCCGCCTCGCCCCGGGCGACCTCGCCGGTGAAGGTGCCGCGAGCGATCTCCAAGAGTCCGTCCCACTCGGAGACCAGTGTGACCCGTTCCGCTAACAGGGCATTGCGCAGGATGGCGATCCCCTCGCCCGGGGCCAGCTCGCGGTAGACGTGGTGATCGGGGTCGGCCTGCAGGTGGCGTGGCGCCGCGTCGCTCTCCAAGGTGACCCGCGTTTGCTCGCCAGGGGGGATGCGGACCTCAAGGCGCTCCGCTGTCCCCTCGGCGCTGGTCAGCACCACCGGGATGCGGACCGGATAGCCTGCAGCGTCCCAGTTGAGATCGGCCGCTACGCGGAAGCTGCCGTCGTCCTGCTCGGTGACCTCAAGGGTCGTCTCATCGAAGGCCAGCTGTGGCGGCTCGTTCGCGTTCAGGAACCAGTCGATCAAGGCTCCTGCGCGCCCTCCATCCTGCCCTTGGGCCTCGGCAGCCTCGGTGAAAGCCGCTTTGAGATCCGGCCAGTCGGCCTCACGGTGGCGATGCTCGCGGTAGAACCTGCGGATCGCACGATTGAAGCCCTCCTCGCCGAGCTCGCGGTACAGGGTGTGCAGCAGGAAGGCGCCCCGTTGGTAGCCGATGACCTCGTCGTAAGCGTCCGTGTTGCGCTGGAAGGCCTCGAGGGGGTAGCTCGCCGCCTCCGGCAGTGCGGCCTCGCTGTGCAGCCAGTCGCCGCGCATGCGCCGGGCTTCCTCGGGATCGCGGTGGGCGGCCTGGTGGTAATCCCCCATGTAGTAGGTCAGGGCCTCGCTCCAGTTGCCCGATCCTGCCTCGGTGTAGACGCCGCGTCCCCACCAGTTATGGATAACCTCGTGGGCCAGGGAGGTGTCGGGGATAAATGGCAGCGGCAGGACCTGCTCGCCGATGAGGGTGAAGCCGGGGAAGGCTAGGCCCACGGGGAAAGGGGCAGCGGCTACGGTATAGGTATCGTGGGGGGGTGGGCCGATCCAGTCACCGTACTCGTCGAGGTAGCGTGCGGTGCGCTCGAGGTAGGTCTCGTGCTGTCCGGCCAGCGCTTCAGGGAAGAGGGTGAGCACGGTTCCGTGCTCTGCCTCTCGGGTGCGCTTCTGCCACTCGGCGGCGAGCAGGGTGATGGCATCGCCCGGCTCAGGGTGGCTGAACGTGATCTGTCGCTGACCTGCTTCGGTGTGATCGTCGCTGCGGCTGCCGCTGGCGGTCGCCTGCAGCCGCTCCGGCAGGGTGACGGTGAGCGTGTAGCCCATACGCTGCGCGCCTGGGCGCGGGTACCATCCGCTGTCTGCAGGCAGCCAGGCTCCCTCCGGACGCAGGTAGGCTTGGCGGAGGCCGCCTTGCCGCTGATCACCTTGCGGCGAGCCCGACCAGCGCAGCACCGCCTCGCCGGATGCTGCCGGGGAGAGGGTGACCCCTCGTTTGCCGAGGCGCTCCGTCTCGCCTTCGCCCTTCAGGGTGACCTCTGTGAAGCGGTAGCCGGGGCCGAGCGCCAGTGTCAGAGGGTCCGCCGTGGCCAGATCCAGCCGCATCGTCCCGGTCAGCTGGCCCTGCCCTGGGGCGAGCTCGATGGCAATCTCCGCCTGCAGCGAGGGCTCAGGGGCAGCCCATGCGCCTCCCGTCAGGTTGAGGAGCAGGAGTCCATAAGCAGCGAGGTCTCGGGCTGTCTTGCTCATAGATGCAGGATAGCGAACCGGAGCGTGCGCGTCGTCCCTGGGTTTGGACGCTCTGGTAACTTAAAGTTATCCATGCGAGAACTGTCATTTTGGGTTGGCGTTCGTAGCCTCTAGCGCATGGCTGCCCAACCCACCAAAGAGGAGGCGCGTAACGAGTTCGCGGCTCGCTTGCGGGAGGCGATCCACCGGTTCGGGGTTCAGCCTTGGGAGCAAACGCGCCTCGGGCGTATGTTCGGGGTGGGTATTATTGCGTTGCGCTTCCAGCCACAAGATGTTGTGGCTGCGTGCTCGGCAACGTGATCCCCGGGGCATCCCGCGCTCCGGGATCGCCCGGGTCACCC
>JBKGYE010000007.1:0-48719 GCA_046546255.1 Halorhodospira sp.
TGTCCGAGGTAGCACGGCGCGCGGGGATGAGCCGACAAGCCCTATACGATGCCTGGCAGCCTGACCACTACCCGAGCATGCAGACCGTGGTGCGCATCGCCGAGGCGCTGGCGGTCCATCCCCTGGCCCTCCTCGAGCGGCTCTTCCAGCATGCGCCTGCTGACCGCCATGCCCACGCTCCCGCCTCGGCCCGCAACGGCATGGACCGTAGCGGCTTCATCCGTGACGAGAACTACCCAGACGGCAGCGAGGTGCTGGCCGGCAGCCGCTTCCGCAAAGGGTGGACCCTGCAGAACCTGGGCGATCACCCCTGGGTGGACCGCTACATCAGCTGCCAGGATGAGGCGATCCAAATCCTCGACCCTCGCGGGCAGCCAAGGACGATCGCTCCGGCCCTGATCCCCGAGCAACAGCACGTGCCCCTGCCGCGCGTCGACCCCGATGAGCTCGTTACCGTCGAGGTGGGGTTTCAGGCACCTGAGTACCCGACCACCGTCATCTCCTACTGGAAGATGACCCACGCCGACGGCACACTGTGCTTTCCCCACGCCCAAGGGCTCTCGATCAAGGTACGCGTTATCACGCCGACCGGGGCGGCAAGCCAGGACCTCCCCACGACCGAGTCATGAACCGGCCGACACGACTAGGCGCCAGCGAGGCGCACCGGCATAGCCCGACCGCCCCAGCGCCCCGGGCGCGGCTCAAACACCCCGGCACAGACCCCCCCGCAGCGTAGGCATCTCCCCTGCCGATCGAGCCGCCAACCTGCCAGCTGATAACGCGCGCGCTCGATGAGCCGCTCCCCGCAGGCATGGCAGTAGGTCGTACCACCCTCCGGGTCGTAGACGTTGCCGGTATAGACGTAGCGCAACCCCTGCGCCAGGGCAATGCGGCGCGCCCGTGACAGGGTCGCCGGCGGCGTGGGCGGGTAATCGCTCATCCGGAAAGCCGGATGGAAGGCTGTAAAGTGCACGGGCACCTCGGCGCCAAGGTGCTCCAGCACCCAGCGCGCCATGGCCTCGATCTCGCGGTCGCCGTCGTTCTCCCCGTGGATGAGCAGCGTGGTCAGCTCCAACCAGCAATCCGTCTCATGGCGGATATAGCGCAGGGTGTCGAGCACCGGGGCGAGGCTCGCACCGGTCAGCTTGTGGTAGAAACGCTCGCTGAAGGCCTTCAGGTCGACATTCGCCGCATCCATGGCCGCAAAGAACTCAGCCCTCGGCTCGGGACAGATGTAGCCGGCAGTCACCGCCACGGTACGGATACCGCGAGCTCGGCACGCCGCAGCAACATCCACCGCGTATTCTTGGAAGATCACCGGATCGTTGTAGGTAAAGGCCACGCTCCGGGCACCGAGCCGCTCGGCGGCTTCGGCAAGTTGCTCCGGCTCTGCGCGATCCATCAGCGTATCCATCTCTCGGGACTTGCTCATATCCCAGTTCTGGCAGAACTTGCAGGCCAGATTGCAGCCGGCAGTACCGAAGGAGAGCACCGCCGTGCCCGGCAAGAAGTGGTGGAGCGGTTTCTTCTCGATAGGATCTACGCAGAACCCGCTCGAGCGGCCGTAGGTGGTCAGCACCACCTCGCCGCCCTGGGCCGCACGCACGAAACAAAGTCCGCGCTGCCCCTCCTTAAGACGACAGTGACGGGGGCACAGGTCGCACTGCAGGCGGCCATCATCGAGACGATGCCAGTAGCGCGTGCGCACGAGCGACGGATCGGATGGATCGCGCTGGCGTGCCATCCTCTGCATCGACTCATTCGTCATCCGCAGGGAAACCTCCATCGGTTTTTTTCCGTCTAAGGTTTTGAGGGCAGAAGAGGGACCTCAGTTCCACGGCCTCAGGAGGTGATCACCATGGCACAGACGACAGCGCGGGTACGCCCACCGGCAGTCGCCGGACGCTTTTACCCTGGCGCCGCACAGCCCCTGCAAGATACGGTACAGCAACTGCTTGAGGCCGCTGGTGAGGAATCACCGCCCCACGGCTCAGAGCAGCCGCCTCGCGCCGCAGTCCTGCCCCACGCCGGCTACCCCTTCTCCGGGATCGCTGCTGCACGGGGGTATCGGCACTTCGCTCCTTTGCGTGGACGAATCCACCATGTCGTGCTCCTCGGTCCGGCCCACTTCGTGGACCTGCACGGGATCGCCCTGCCAGAGGCACAGGCCCTGGCCACCCCCTTAGGCACGGTCGCTGTCAACGAGAGCCTGCGTGAGCAGGCCCTGGAGCAGCCGGATGTGCACGTCAACGACGCCGCCCACGCCCACGAGCACAGCCTGGAGGTACACTTACCTTTCCTGCAGGTAGTGCTACCGGAAACGGATCTGTTACCCCTAGCCGTGGGGCGGATCTCACCGCCGTCGTGCGGGAAGCTCCTCGAAAGCCTCTGGCGCGAGGACACTTTGCTGCTAGTCAGCTCGGACCTGAGCCACTTCCACGATGACAGCACCGCCCGCCTCATGGACGCTGAAACGACGGCCGCCATTGAGAGCGGCACCTTCGAGACGATCACGCCGGAGCGTGCTTGCGGCGCTGCCCCCTTGCGCGGGCTACTGTGGCTAGCCCGCAAGCACGGGCTGCAAGCGAGGACCGTAGCCCAGTGCAACTCGGGGGATGTCACAGGGGACCGTTCGGCAGTCGTAGGGTACGGTAGCTATGTCTTCCATTGAGCACGCGAATGACCAGCAACCGATCGGCACAGAGCTCCCGGAGGAGCACGGGAGCCTCTTGCCGTGGTTAGCGTACGAGGCCATCGCCCACCACCAGGCCACCGGGCGCACGCCTGAGCTGCCCGCTGCGCTGCCGCAGACCCTCTACCAGCCGGGCGCGGCGTTTGTCTCCCTCCACCAGGGTGAGTCGCTACGCGGCTGCATGGGAACGCTAACGCCCCGGCAGCCGCTGGCGCACAGTGTCCGCGACTCCGCCATCAACGCCGCCTTCAACGATCCGCGCTTCGAGGCTGTGAAGCGCGACGAGCTCGATGCCCTGACGGTGGAGGTCTCCGTGCTCGGCGAGGCTGAACCGGTCCACGCCGAAAGCGAGGAGGAGCTGCTCGAGAGGCTGCGCCCCGGCCAAGACGGAGTCATCCTGCAGGAGGGCTCTCGACAGGCAACCTTCCTGCCAGCGGTGTGGACATCACTCCCCGATCCCAGGGCCTTCCTGGCGCAGCTCAAGCTCAAGGCGGGCCTGCAGCCGGACTACTGGTCCGCGACCCTCCAGTTCGCCCGCTACCCCTCAAGGACCTTCCGACTTCCACCGGAATCGGGCTAGGCGGGATTCTTGCCACACCCGAGCTATGCTGTTGTAATAAGGGCGGCCTAGGAAGGGTGGCCGAGTGGTCGAAGGCGGCTGACTCGAAATCAGCAGTGGGCCCTGCCCACCGGGGGTTCGAATCCCTCCCCTTCCGCCAGGCATGCCCGTTGTAAGGCTCCTTCTCTCTAGCGCCTGCCCCCTGCAGGCATCCCTGCCGACCCTGCGGCGTGCATTGCATCCCGCGAAGGATGCACCCCTAGCGATAAGATTGCTTGAGGCGTTTGCACTCCGTCAGTCACCGCACCATATTACCCCTTGCCACCCTAGAGCGGCAGAAGAAGGAGCCATGCCCCGGCACCACAACGACTCGCAAACAATCTCGATGCACCGCACCTCGGGACGCGGCCGGACCGCTCGCACTCCACGGCTCGCACCAGCCTGCGCAGTCGCCACCCTGCTCGCCGGCGGTAGCAACGCCCTCGCCGGTGTCGAGGTCAGCGAGAAGACCGTCGCCTCCGGGCTGGAGACCGATCACGTCGCCGTTGACGTGGTGCGCGTCGTCGACGGCCTGGTGCATCCCTGGGGCGTGGACTGGCTCCCGGACGGGCGCATGCTGGTCACCGAGCGGCCAGGGCGGATGCTGCTCATCGACGGCGAGGAGGTCACCGAACTCGGCAACCTGCCCCGTATTGCGGCCGACACCGAGGGCGGCAGCCAGGGCGGGCTGCTCGACGTCGCCGTTCACCCGGACTACGCCGACAATGGCTGGATCTACTTCACCTACTCTAGCCCCGGGGACACAGACACCGTCTACACCGACGACCGTTACGGGACCGGCACCACGCTCGCCCGCGCCCGCCTGAGCGACGACAGCACCAAGCTCGTCGACCGCGAGGCCCTCTACGCCCAGACGCCACGCTACGAGCCCGGGCGGCACTACGGCTCGCGGATCGTCTTCGACAGCGACGGGACCGTGCTGTTCTCTATCGGCGACCGCGGCCTGCGCCACCCTTCCCAGGACGTCCGCGACCCGGGCGGCTCCATGATCCGGCTCACCGACGAGGGCCGTGTGCCGGAGGACAACCCCTTCTACGACGCCGGTCCAGCCGGCCCGCTGCCGGAGATCTTCTCCTACGGGCACCGCAACAACCAGGGCATGGCGCGGCACCCGGAGACCGGCGAGGTCTGGACCACCGAGCACGGCCCCTCCGGCGGCGACCTGCTCCACCGCCTTGAGGCCGGGGCCAACTACGGCTGGCCGCGGGTAAGCTTCGGGGACGAGTACTCCACCGGCGAGCCCATCGGCATCGGGCGCGAGGCGCCGGACGTCAACGCCCCCATCTACTTCTGGGAGGACTCCTTCGCGCCCTCCGGCCTCGCCATCCCCCACGAGGGCAGCATCGATGCCTGGGAGGGCGACCTCCTCGCAGGATCCCTGGTGCGGGCGCAACTCTGGCGACTGCGGGTAGAAGAGGATGAGGTCATCGAGGCGGAGGTCATCCTCGACGGCACCGTGGGCCGCGTCCGCGACGTCGTCCAGGGTCCGGACGGGCACCTGTACATCGCCACGGACCACGCCGACAGCGGCCTCTACCGGATCGAGCCGGCGGAGTGAGCCGCAGGCGCAGCGCGGCGCTCTGCTCGAAGCGCTGGCCGATCCCCTCGCCTTGCAGGGACTCGATCCGTGGTTCCGCCAGGGCTCTCACGCCCGTTGCTCTAAGCTGCTCGAGCCCGGAGGACCTGCCGGGATCGGCCGCGGCCTGCCTCCCCCGGCGCTCGAGCAGCGTACCGTCGAGCCGGTAGAGCTCGACGAGGTCCTGTCGGTAGGCGATCCGCGCCCGGCCTAGTTGAGTTTCCTGCCTCCGCTCCAGGGCCAGAATCGTCCGCTCGCGGTTCTCCTCGGCGGCCCTCTAGGCCTGAACAGCCCCCAGCTCAGCGGTCAAGGCGATCTCGCGCTAGCGCAGCTCCCGACACCTTGATCCTCTTTGAGCGGCCTCCGGGACACTTGCTGCCAAGCTCACGCATCGGCTGTCTTGCCCTTCCCTACACGGGCTGATCGCCCTGATCCTCTGATCGGCGACAGATCTCATGGGCCAACCCGCGGAACAGGAAGGCGTGAGCCGGCTCCATGGCGTACCAATAGAGCCGCCCTGGGAGTCCTTGAGGAAGCCAGTAGGCGGTGACCCTGACCCGGTTGCGCGCCCCAGCCAACGGCTCGATGGTGAACTCCAGCACCCCCGTACCGGGCGCCTTCATGCCGAAGCCCAGCGCTAACCGCTGCTCAGGCTCCGCGATGAGCACCCGCCAGGAGTCGATCACATCACCAGGGCGTAAATCCGTATGCAGGGGACGCCCGCGTTGCAAGCCCCGCCCCCCGAGCAAGGCATCGAGCAGCTCACGCAGGCTCCAGAGGGGATTCATGTAGTAGTAGCGGTTCGGCCCGCCGATGGAAGCGAGCTGCTCCCAAACCGCTGCCGGTGACGCCTCGGTAACCGCGCTCGCCCCGGCTCGGTGCGGGAAGCGGAGGTACTCCAGGGGCTGGGTCATGGGCGATTACTCTTGCTTGCTCCGCCTTGAAAGGACGGGGGCTCTTGAGGCGCGCGATCACGGCTGCATGCCCTTGCTGGATCCGCTTCGTCTACCCCTCAGGACAGCACCTTGCTGCAGGATAGGGGCGCCCCCGGCCACGGAGGTTGATCAGCGCGGGAGAAAGCGAGCAGCCATCGGGTCTCAAGCAGGCTTTCGGAAGGAGGCTGAGGTCCAGTATACCAACTCTGCCCGGGAAGGCGGGTGATGGACCCACGCACGCGGCTACCCGTTGAGCAGGGCGTGCAGGTCAGCCTCTTCCAGGATCTCGACCCCGAGCTCGCGCGCCCGATCCAGCTTGCTGCCGGGATCGGCCCCGGCAATAAGGTAATCCGTCCGCCTGGAGACGCTGCTGGTGACCCGCCCGCCGCGGGCCTCAATGGCCGCCCGCACCTGCTCGCGGGTCATCCCCGAGAGGGTCCCGGTCAGCACAAAGACCTTGCCCGACAGGGGCGCCCCCCCCGCCTCTGCCGGTGCTGCGGGCTCAGGCCACCGAACGCCAGCGGCGCAAAGGCGCTCAATCACCTCCCGGTTATGGGGCTCGGCAAAGAAACCGGCAACAGCCTGAGCCACCACGGGACCGATCTCCTCGACACCCTCCAGCTCAGCAGCCGAAGCAGCCATGACCCGCAGCAGCGCCTCGCTGGTGACAGCGGCATCACGGCCCAGGCGGGCAGCCTCGAGCAACGCCGCACGATGGCCGCGCCGAAGATCGGGACGCAGGGTATAGGCCGCCTCGGCCAAGCGGCGAGCGGTGACCTCGCCCACGTGGGGCATTCCCAGGGCATAGAGGAAACGCTCCAGCGTCGTCTCCTTGGCACGCTCCAGCGCCGCCAGGAGGTTGTCTGCGGACTTATCCCCTAGCCGCTCCAGGCCGGCGAGTTGGGCGTGGCTGAGGCGGAAGAGATCGGACGGATCGAGGACCATCCCCTTAGCCACCAGCTGCTCGATGATCCGCTCGCCCAGGCCATCGATGTCCAGCGCACGGCGCGAGGCGAAGTGGCGAATCGCTCCCTCACGCTGCGCTGGGCAATAGAGGCCTCCGACACAGCGGTGGGCGGCCTCACCCTCTAGACGCTCCACTGCTGAGCCGCATTGCGGGCACGTCCGCACCTGCTCCTCGAACCGCCATGGCCGGGCATCGGGCGGGCGCTTGTCCATGACCACCCCCGTGATCTGCGGGATGACATCGCCGGCGCGCCGGACCATCACGGTGTCACCCTCACGCACGTCCATGCGAGCCACCTCGTCGGCATTGTGCAGGCTCGCCCGGGAGACGGTAACGCCGCCGAGCGCCACCGGCTCCAGCCGTGCCAGGGGGGTGATCTTGCCAGTGCGCCCAACCGAGGGGACAATCTCGTGCACCACGGTGGTAGCCTCACGGGGCGGTAGCTTGAAGGCCACGGCCCAGCGTGGGGCCCGGGCCGTGAAGCCGAGCTGCTCGCGGGCGGCGAGGTTGTTGACCTTGAACACCGCACCATCGACCTCGAAGGGCAGCTCGTCACGCTGCTCGAGCAGACGCTCATGATAGCGCAGGCACCCCGCGCCCCCCTCGAGCTGCTCCAGGGGCGATGTGGTACGAAACCCCCATGCCCCCAGCCGCTCAAGGACCTCCCAATGGGTGGCCACCCCCAGAGCCAGCGGCTCGCCAACACCGAACGTGAACAGGGTCAGCGGCCGGCGTGCGGTCACGCGGGGATCGAGCTGCCGCAGGGACCCCGCAGCAGCGTTGCGCGGATTGGCAAAGGGGCGCTCGCCGGCATGGAGCCGCTCCTGGTTGAGACGCTCGAAATCGGCCTTGCGGATGACCACCTCGCCGCGGACCTCCAAGCGCCTCGGATAGCCGCTGCCACGCAGGCGTAGCGGGACACTGCCGAGGGTGCGAACATTCGCGGTGACATCCTCACCGACCTGCCCGTCCCCGCGTGTGCCAGCCCGCACCAGTACGCCGTCCTGGTAGGTCAGGCTCAGGGAGAGCCCATCGAGCTTAGGCTCGCCGGTGTAGATGACCGGGCCGCCACCCAAGCGCTCACAGACGCGCCGATCAAACTCCTGCAGCTCTTCCTCGCCGAAGACGTTGTCCAGGGAGAGCATCGGGGTGTCATGCTCGACGGTGGCGAAGCCGTCCCGAGGCTCCGCCCCGACCCGCTGGGTGGGCGAATCGGCGGTTACCAGCTCCGGGTACTGCGCCTCCAACGCCTGGAGCTCGCGCAGCAGGGCATCGTACGCCGCGTCGGAGATCGTCGGCTGATCGAGCACGTAGTAGCGATAATTGTGCTCGGCGAGCTCGGCGCGCAACTGCTCCAGGCGTTCCTGCGCCTGTTCACGGGAAAGGCTCGGCTCGGCCACGGGTGGGAACTCCTGAGGCTCGCCTCCTCCTGGACGAGGCACCTACTGGCGCTTGTGCATGGCAAGATGGAGCTGGCGACGGTGCTCGCGCAGCTGCTCGCGCATATGCTCGGCGATCTGCTGTGTCATCGTCGAGCGTGTGCTATCAAGCAGCTCCCCGCCGAGATGGAGGGAGACCTGATAGGCCGTCGCCAGCATGGTGTCCAAAACCTCCTCGCTATCCACAGGCAGGGGTAGCTGCATGAAGAAAGCCAGCCCCGGTGTCTCCAGGGCGGGCAAGGTCTCCTCAGGGTCCAGATAACCGGGCTCGACCATATTCGCGGCGCTGAACAAGGTCACACGGCCAGCCTCGCTCTCACCGCGGCGATGCCAGATCCGGTGCTCACCCGGGACCATGCGCACGGCGTGCAAGGCAGCTCCCACCTCCAGACCACGGAAGCGCTGTCTTTCGCCGGCGACCACGAAGGCGAGCATCAGCTTCTCGGCCTCCGGGATACCACCACTGCGATAGGCATTGATCTCTACACGCGAGGCCGGGGGGAGGCTCAGAGGAGGTGGCTCATCACCGCCACTGACCCGGCGTGTACGCTGCTCGCGCACTGGCTCGGCCGAAGGGGCCTGCGCCCCTGCTGAGGCAGCATCCGGGCCTATCGTGTCGGTATGCCGATTGCGGTCTATAGACGCCGCAGCTCTGTCAGCGCCGGCCAGCTCTTCGGCCTCCTCCGAGGCCGCTGTGGTCGCCTCGCTGCCCGCACTGCTCCCGCCCAGACCACGAGTGTCTGCCGCGAGGGGATCAGACGCCGTAAGGACGTCCGCCTGCTGCTGCGAGGCGGAGCGCATTCCGGCACCCTCCTGCGAGGGCTCCAGGCCCAGGTCGAAGCCATCCGGGGCCAGCTCTTCGTCCGCTAGCAGGTCATCGATACCCCGCAGCTCATCGTCGCCGAGCATCGACGGCTCACCGCCCCTGCGCGGCCCACCTACGCTGCTGCCCACCGCACGATCCGCGGCTGGGCCTGTGGATTGCGGCGGCCGTACCGCCTTTTGACGCCGACGCTCCCGCCAACGCCCCAGGGCATAGATGCCGATCAACACCAGCACCCCAACACCCAGGATTGTCCAGCGCATCATATCCATGGGTTCTTACTCCGTTATCCGGCCTCGGCGATATCTAGCGCCTCGTCCACATCAACCGCCACCAAGCGCGAGACACCCGGCTCATTCATGGTCACTCCAAGCAGATGCGAGACCCGCTCCATGGTGGTCCGATTGTGCGTGATCAGCACGAACTGGACCATCTCGGACATCTCCGCTACCAGGTCGCAGAAGCGGCCGACATTGGCGTCATCCAGCGGAGCGTCCACCTCGTCGAGCAGGCAGAAAGGCGCCGGATTCAGGTTAAAGATCGCGAACACCAGCGCCACCGCGGCCAGCGCCTTCTCTCCGCCGGAGAGCAGATGGATGCTAGAGACCCGCTTGCCCGGCGGCTGTGCCATCACCACCACCCCGGTGGACAACAGATCATCGTCGGTCAGCTCCAAGTAGGCGCGCCCGCCACCGAACAGGCGCGGGAAGAGGCGACCAAGCCCCTCATTCACCTGCTCGAAAGTGTCACGGAAACGGGCCCGGGTCTCACGGTCGATACGGCGTATAGCGCTCTCCAGGGTCTCCAGGGCCTCGTTGAGGTCAGCGTGCTGCTCATCGAGGTAGCCACGACGCTCCTCTAGCTGCTGGCACTCATCGATGGCCGCGAGATTGACCGAGCCCAGCTGGCGGATACGCTCCTCGGTCTGCGCCAAGGCCTGCTCCCATGCCTCGATCGTGGCATCCTCGGGCAGACGCTCCGCCACCCGGGCCTCCTCCTCGCCGAGTTCACCCAGGGCATCGGCCTCGTGGCTACGGTGTACACGTAGCTCACCCGCCTCCAGGCGTAGCGATTCCACCCTCTCGCGCAAAGCCGCCGCTCGCTGCTCGGCCTCGCCTCGCTGCTGCTCTTGCTCACGCAGCTGATGGTCGAGGCCTTCGGCCTCGCCACGCGCCTCGCTCAGCTCGGACTCGACTTCAGCGCGACGCGCGAGCAAGGTCTCGCGCTGATCCTGGAGCTCAATGACCGGGTCCTGCTCCTGATTCAGGGCACCCTGGAGCTCATCCCGACGGCTGACGTAGCGCTGGCGCTGCTCCTCGGCGCGCTGCAATTGCTCACGCAGTGACTGCAAAGCGGTCCGGGCGCTCTCGCACTGAGTCGCCAAGCCGTGGCGACGCTCACGGGCAGCACGCAGGCGCTCCCCGGCCTCATCCAGCTGCTCACGCAACCGCTGCTGCTCTGCCCCCACCTCAGCCTCCCGCTCATCGGCCTCCACGGCCACGCGGGCGGCCTCCTCGGCCTCCGCGGCCGCCTCCTCCTGCTCCTGCTGCGCCGTATCCCGCTGCTCCACCAGGCGCCGGCGCTCGACGGCCAGCTCCTCCCGCCGCTGCCGAGCACGCTCCAGGGCTTCACGACGGTGCTCCAATCGCGCCTGGAGCTCGGCATGACGCCGATGGAACGGGCTCAGCTCGCCGGCGAGCCGATCCCGCTGGCGCTCGGCTTCTGCCACGGCCTCTCGCGCCTCGGCCAGACGCTGCTCGAGGTCATGGGCGTGGGCCTCGGCAGCCGCGAGCGCCTCGCGCTGCTCGCGCATCTCCCGCTCGCGCTGGAGGATGCCGCTCTCGGCGTCCTCCTCTTGCCCCGGCAGGCGTACCCAGTTGAGGCCCATCCAGACCCCCTCCGGGGTGACGACGCTCTCGCCGGGCGACAGGCGGGGGCGCATCCGCTCCGCGGCCGCAGCGTCCGGCGCGCAGCGGATCCCGGCAAGCAGCTCACGGGCGGCAGGGCTGCCCTGGACCCGGGCCGCCAAACGGTCATCACCAGCGAGCACAACCTCCCGGGCCTCCCCGATGAGCGTTAGCGGCCCACCACCGTCCAGATCCTCCGCAGACGACAGGGCGTGAGGCTCGACACAAACGCCTTGCAGCCCATCGCCGAGCACCGCCTCCACCGCCTGCTGCCAGCCGTCGTCGACACTCATTCTCTCCGCCAGGCGAGGTGCCTCAGCCCAGCCATGGCGCGCCAGCCAGGCGTGGCGCTCACCATCGCTCCGCCCCAGTGCCGACTCCTGCAAGGTCTCCAGGGAGGTCAGCCGTGCCTTGGTCCCGCTGATCGCCTCGCGCGCCGCTTCCAGCTCCTGCGCTAGCTGGTCTCGCTCCCCCCCCCGTGCCTCCAGCTCCTTGATGGCGGTATCGCGACGCTGCTGGAGATCCTCCAGCTCGGCGGCGAGCTGCTCCTCCTCAGCGCTCAGTTCGGCGATCTCCGCCTCCTGTGCCGCCAAGTCCATGGCGGCGTGCTCCTCGTCCAGGCCCCGGATACGCTCGTCGAGCTCACGCACACGCCGGGCTGAGGCGTCAGCTCGGGTCCGCGCCACCTCCTCGCGTCGCTGCGCCTCAGTCTGCTGCCGACGCACGGCATCCGCCTCGTCGCGCCAGGCCTCCACCCGGCCGCGAGCCTCCTCCTGGGCCGACTCCGCAAGTTGCTCCTCCTCGGCGGCTGCTTCTAGCGCCGGCTCCAGCTCCTCAAGGCGCGCCTCCAGCTCCGCCCGTTTGTCCTGGTCGGCGGCGACGTCCGCCTCCAGCTTCGCCACGGCACCACGGGCCTCCTCCAGCTCCTCCTCGCGACGGCGGCGCAGATCCCGAGCGCTCTGGATGCGCTCATCTACTGAAGCAATCTCCGTGCCCAGCTCGTAGAAACGGCTCTGGATGGCGCTAAACTGCTCATGGCGCTGCTGCGAGGCCTCGCGCAGCGAGGTGATCTCGCGCTCCGCACGGCGTTGCTCGGCGACCGCGGCCTCATACTGGTTCTCTTGCTCGCGGATCTGTGCATCCTGCTCGCTGATGCGCCGATCCAGCGCCTGCAAGCGCAACAGGGACAGCTCGCTGAGCAAGCGCCGCTCCTCGGCCTTGTGCGCTCGATAGCGCTCGGCGACCTCAGCCTGGCGCCGGAGCTTCTCCAGCTGCTTATGGACCTCGTCGCGGACATCCTCAAGACGATCAAGGTTTTCCCGAGTATCGCGGATACGCCGCTCCGTCTCGCGACGACGCTCCTTGTACACGGAGATCCCGGCGGCCTCCTCCAGGTAAGCCCTCAGCTCCTCGGGCCGGGACTCGATGACCCGGGAGATCATCCCCTGCTCGATAATGGTGTAGCCACGCGGACGCAGGCCCGTGCCCATGAACACGTCCGTGATATCCCGCCGCCGGCAGCGGGTGCCGTTGAGCGCGTACTGCGACTGCCCCTCGCGGTTAACCTGGCGCTTGACGGAGATCTCGTTGTAAGCCGCGTATTGGCCTCCGATTGCCCCATCGCTATTATCGAAGACCAGCTCGATGCTCGCCTGCCCCACCGGCGAGCGGGCGCTGGAACCGCTGAAGATGACATCGGTCATCGCCTCGCCCCGCAGGTGCTTGGCGGAGCTCTCGCCCATGACCCAGCGCACCGCATCGATGATATTCGACTTGCCACAGCCATTCGGCCCGACGACCCCGACCATGCGTCCCGGCAGGGGCACGGAGGTCGGGTCCACGAAGGACTTGAAGCCAGCGAGCTTGATCCGCTTGAGATGCATCGTGGAGACGACTGGCACATACGGCTAAGATAGCGAGCCATTATCAATCCTTATCCGACCCTTGGAAAGCCATGCCGATGCCATCCACACAGGCACTAGAGACCTTTAAAAACCCCAACCCCGAGCGGGACTACACCATCCGCATGGAGATCCCGGAATTTACCTGCCTGTGCCCGAAGACCGGCCAGCCGGACTTCGCTACCCTGCACCTGGCGTACGTGCCGGACCGGCTGTGCGTGGAGCTGAAATCGCTCAAGCTCTACATATGGTCCTACCGAGACGTCGGGGGGTTCCATGAGGCGCTGACCAACCAGATCCTGAACGATCTGGTCGCTGCCACCGAGCCCCGGCACATGAAGCTCACGGCCCATTTCAATGTCCGCGGCGGGATCTGGACCACCGTCGAGGCTGAGCACGAGAAACGGTGACCTGCCCAGGCGGCGCCGCCGCGCAAA
Organism: Halorhodospira sp.; assembly: GCA_046546255.1. Classification (GTDB taxonomy): domain Bacteria; phylum Pseudomonadota; class Gammaproteobacteria; order Nitrococcales; family Halorhodospiraceae; genus Halorhodospira. Next base: position 13,297 of record JBKGYE010000007.1, read on the forward strand.
GGCGGTGCCAACGGTGCTGCGCATCGGGGCGCGCACGGCATAAGGGGGAGCGCAGGCATGGCACCAGGCAACGGTTTCAGAACACGTTTCGCCCCCTCTCCCACGGGGCCGTTGCACTTCGGTTCGCTGGTGGCGGCGCTAGGCAGCTGGCTGGCAGCCCGGCTCCGGGACGGGGCCTGGCACGTCCGCATCGAGGACCTGGACCCGCCTCGCGAGGCCCCCGGGGCCACGGATGCCATCCTGCGCACCCTAGAGGCCTACGGCCTTACCTGGGACGGTGAGGTGGTCTACCAAAGCCAGCGCAGCGCAGCCTATGCAGAGGCCGTAGAGCAGCTGCTCGGCCAGGGGGCGGCTTTCCCTTGCGCCTGCACCCGGCGCGAGGTCCAGGCCGCCAGCGCCCGGCACGGACCGGCAGGGCCGGTCTATCCAGGGACTTGCCGCAACGGCCTGCCGCCAGGGCGGGAAGGGCGCTCGATCCGGGTCCGAACCGACGGCACGCCCTCTATCCGATTCGAGGACGGCGCGGAGGGCATCGTGACCTGCGAGCTGGCAAGCGAGATCGGCGACTTCGTGATCCGGCGCGCCGATGGTTGCTATGCCTATCACCTCGCCTGTGCCGTCGACGATGGCGAAGGCGGCTTCACCCATGTGATTCGCGGCCGTGACCTGCTCGCCTGCACCCCGCCGCAGATCCACCTCCAACGTCTGCTAGGGCTGCCGATCCCCTACTACCACCACCTGCCGCTGGCCCTGAACCCTGAGGGGCAGAAGCTCTCCAAGCAAAACCGGGCACCGCCGCTGGAAGAGACCAACCCGGCCCCGGCCTTGGTTGACGCCCTGCAGCTACTCGGCTACCGCCCGCCCTCGTCCCTGCGCCAGGCCGTACCGGCCGAGGTGCTGGCGTGGGCGCTCGCTACTGAAGCAACTCCCTGTATAGCCGCCAACGGCTAGAAGGCCCGGACCAGCCCCAGGCGGATCCGACGCCGCTCCCCCTGGATGGCGGGTGCACTAGCTGCAGCCAGGTAGCGCTCATCGGTGAGGTTGCGCACGCGCAGCTCCAGGCGGCTCTCCTCATCCCACCTGTAGGTAGCCCCCACGTCGTGGAGGGTGTACGCCTCCGTGCGATACTCATTGGCCTCATCCAAGTACCAGCCGCCGACACACTCCCCCCTGTACCAGAGCTGCAGCGGGAGGCCAGCATAGGCACCGAGATCGTGCTGCAGGCTCAGGCCAGCAAGCCGGCGCGGCACCCCCACGAAGTGATGGCCTTGGTGCTCCTCGCCCTCATAAGAGCGGCTACGCTGGAGCGTCGCGTGGGCATCCATCCGCCAGGCCGCCTCCTGCAGCCGATAGCGCACTTCGGCCCCCGTCACCTCGACCCGGTCAACGGCCTTGTACACCTGCTCCTCGTCGGCCACCCATCCGTCCGGGGAATGCGCCTCGTCCACAACGGGCAGGTGCTGCTCCTTCAGCTCATAGCCGGTCAGAGCGAGCTGATGCCCGGAACGCGGACGCAGGCGCCAGGTCGCCTCCAGCATCCGGCTCTCTCGGGCCGGGAGAAAGTCACCTTGACGATCGCGTCCTTCATTCGGCCGAAACGCTGTAGTCATGCCCAGCGCCAGGCGGGAGTGGTCGTTGACCGGGAGCTCGAGGCTGCCCTGCCAGCTCAGGTCATCGTCCTCGGCCACCCGCTGGCGCTCCATGGCGTAGAAGGTCCGGCTGCGGTCGATCTCGAAGCTGTTTTGACATCCTCCCCGCCCTGAAGGGCGAGGATTCCCGACCCGGAGGCCGAGATGGTTGACGCTTCACAGCAAGTAGCAACCCAAGCAGGAACTTGGTCTCGTCTTACACTCGCTCCACGTCCTGCAACCGTGTGCCCCACGGCCGAACATTCCATCATCAATAGCCTTCGACGCGAACCTCTAAGGAGGCATTGGTTTTTTGCCTACGCTCAAAGGCTCATGGCTATTGGAAACCAGATTATCTTACCAAACCCTTCGCAACAAGAGGAGGCGCGCTTCCTCCCGGGCCTCAACGCCGGGGTTTCCAGCGCGAATGATTGATGACGCAGGCCTGCGCTCCAGCGCAGCACCCCGTCAAGCTCCGTGCGATGGGCCAGATAGAGCCCCCGGCGCCGCCCCTTCCCGGTCTCGGAAGAGTCGACGGAGTCTAGGGCGGACAGGCTGATCTCCGAGAAATCCGGTGCCCGCGGATCCAGCTCGTAGCCCCAGTAAGAGGTACGCGCCATGTCGATTTCCCGACGCTGAAAGTCCGCCCCGGCGATCCACCGGTGCTCGCCGCCTTCAAAGGGGGCCTGATAATCCAGCTGGACCCGCCCATCCACCTGGCTGTAATCATCCGTGATCTCGTAGGCCGCCCCCGTCAATGGTGAAGCAGCCGGAATCTCGGGAGGGGCGAAGCCGATGAGCAGGTCCTCGCGCGTCACCTCGGCGTACGCCGCGCTCGCGGCAAGGGCAAGGCGCTCGGTCAGCTGGTGATCCCAGTACAGCGCGCTCCGGTGGTACCGCCGATCGCTATCCTGCTCCGGGCTGTGTAGCGGAGTATCATAGCGTGGCCCCTCCGCCAGCCAGACCGTGCCCATATCGAACGGCTTGCGATTGCGCTGGTGGCCGTGCTCAAAGCGCAACTCCCCATCATGATAGCGTCAGGCCAGCCCTGCCAGCCCATGGAGGCGCTCAGTCGTGAGTTCGCCAGGGCGGGTCTCGCCATCCTGCCCGGCGAGGGTCAGCCGATAGGCGAGGTCCTCCCCGAGCGGTCTGGTTGCATCGGCAGTCACCCGACGATGATCCGGATAGCCGGCCTCGACACCGAGCTCACCGGCAGAGGCATACCGCGGGTGCTTTCCGTGGTAGCGGATCACCCCTCCCGGTGAGGTGACCCCCTCCAGGATGGCATCCGCACCGGTCAGCACCTCGACCCGCTCGACGGTGTACGGATCACGGACAAAGAGCCGCTCGATATCGCGCAGACCGTTCCAGGTCGGCGCGGTGACCTCAAAACCACGGAGCGTCATCGCAGTCCCTAGACCACCGGCCTCGCCCCCGTATGTGCCCCCGGGATCCGGTCCGTAAGCGCCTCTAACCGCTCCGGTCGCCGTCTCTGCAGCTCATCACGATCGATGACGGTCCGGCTGGCACCGACACGATCGCTGCTCGATGCAGCCTCTGTACCCGCAGGGCGCCCGGCCGCCGCCGGCAAGGGGTCACCGAGGACGGTCACCGTCTCCAGCGCCTGGGAGGCCGCGAGCCCATCCGTGCTGGCAACGAGGCAGGCCGCCGCCAGGAGCCGCTTGCGCAAGGACGAGGTACCCACCATTGGCATCACCACGCCTCTCGCCTGCCGACCTCGAGCCGAGGCCGAGCCTTCTGCTGTGGCCCGAACCTGATCCGGCCACCTTGGGTTGTTTCTTAAGTTAACACCCCATGCCCCTAAGATCGCAAAGGGCATAAGACCTACCCCGGGTGGCCATGAACCTTTCGGCATGCTACTTTCGGTAACAGAAACGTGCCCCTCAGGGCGCCGCTCCCGGAGGAGATCTCGTGCGCAATGAAACCGGCCCTGCAACCGGTAGCGTGGCCCTGTTCCTGCTCGTCGTGCTCTTGCTAGCGACGCCGTTTACCGAATGGTGGATGCGGCTCCAGCCTCCCTGGTACCTACCGTACGTAGGCTGGGCAGCGGTCATCGGCATCGGCGGCTGGCTCATCGAGCGAGGCTACCGGCGTGAGCTTTGACCTGCTGACACTTTTCCTGGTCGGTGTGGCCTACCTCGGGCTGCTGTTCGTCATCGCCTTCACGGTGGAGCAGCGCTGGTTCCCCCGTGCCGTGGTCCGCCACCCGATCTTCTATGTCCTCGCGCTAGGCGTTTACGCCACCACCTGGAGCTATTACGGCTCGGTCGGCTTCGCCGATGAGCACGGCCTGGTCTTCGCCACCATCTACCTGGGGGTCACCGCCGCCTTCCTGCTGACCCCCGTCCTGCTCGCCCCCCTGCTGAGGCTGACCCGCAACCAGCAGCTGACCTCGGTAGCGGATCTCTTCGCCTTCCGCTTCTCGAGCCAACTGACCGGGGTCTTGGTCACCGCCATCATGCTCGCCGGGATCCTGCCTTACATCGCCCTGCAGATCCGCGCCGTGGCCGAGTCCACGCTGGTCCTCACCGATGGTGAGCACGATCCGCGCCCGCTCGCCCTGGCCTTCTGCCTGATTGTCACGGTCTTTGCCATCATCTTTGGCGCCCGCCACGTAACCCCGCGCGTCAAGCATACCGGCCTGCTGGTAGCCATCGGCTTGGAGAGCCTGGTCAAGCTGGGAGTGCTGCTGATGGTCGCCTGGGTTGCTGTCAACCTGGCCTTCGACGGCCCCGGCGGGCTCTCCGACTGGCTCAAGGCCCACCCCGAGCAGCTCGATGCCTTCTACCAACCGGCCCTGGAAGGCCCCTGGCTAAGCCTGCTGACCCTGACCTTCGCCGCCGCTTTCCTGCTACCACGGCAGTTCCACATTCTCTTCACGGAGAACCTCTCCTTCCGGGCGTTGACGCGGGCGAGCTGGGGCTTCCCCCTGATCCTCATGCTGCTCGCCCTCGCCGTCCCTCCCATCCTCTGGGCTGGGACGGCCCTCGAGGCGGAAACCAGCCCTGACTACCATGTCCTTGGCGTAGCCGCGCTCTCGGGCTCGGAGCCGTTGACCCTCCTGGTCTACCTCGGGGGGATTTCCGCGGCGACGGCGATGATCGTGGTCTCTACGCTAGCCCTCTCCTCCATGACCCTCAATCACCTGGTCATGCCCCTGATCAAGTCCCTGCCCCACCAAGAGCCGGATCTCTACGCCACCCTGCGCTGGACCCGGCGCTTTCTGATCACGATGCTCATCCTCTTGGGGTTCGCCTTCTACGAGCTCCTCGATCGCACCGAGGCGCTGGTGGAGTGGGGCTTGATGTCCTTCCTGGCGATGGCGCAGTTCCTGCCGGGGATCATCGGGGTGCTCTACTGGCAGCGGGCCAACGCTCAGGGGTTCATCGCTGGCCTGACCGGCGGGGCACTGATCTGGCTGGATACGGTCTTGTTGCCTGCCCTCGCCGGCACGCAACCCTTCTTCCTGCTCGGCTTCCCGCAGAGCCACGAGAACACCACGGCCCTCTACGGAGTCGCCACCTTCTGGTCCTTGGCGCTGAATGCGGTGCTATTCGTGGGGGTCTCCCTGTTCACGCCCCAGCGCGTCATCGAGCGCCAAGCCGCCGAGGTCTGCCGTGACCAGGCCTCCGTTATAGCCCCGGGGAACTTGCAGGCGGCATCACCGGGGCAGTTCGTGGTCCAGCTGGCCCCGGTCACCGGGGAAGAGGCCGCCCGTCAGGAGGTCGCGCAAGCGCTCGACGATCTGGGGCTGGCCTGGAACGAGAACCGACCGGAGCAGCTGCGCAGCCTGCGCGACCAGGTCGAGCGCAACCTCTCCGGGATGATGGGACCGATGCTGGCACGGATGATTGTCGATGAACGCTTGCAGCTCGACCGCTCGGCGCGCACCGCGCTGGCCCAGAACATCCGCCTCATCGAGGAGCGGCTGGAGTCTTCCCGCAACCGCTTCCGCGGCCTCGCCGCCGAGCTGGACCGGCTACGACGCTACCACCGCCAGATCCTGGAGGACCTCCCCCTGGGGGTTGTAGCCGTGACCGCTCACCGCCGCGTGGTGCGCTGGAACACTGCCATGCAGGGGCTGACCGGCATCCCTGCGAGCACCGCCCTTGGCTCGCGCGTCTGTGACCTCGGCGCCCCCTGGGACCGGCTCCTGGAGCGCTTCCTGGCGCTCGAGCACACCCAGCACCACGACCAAGCGCAGCTGCCGGGCGGCGAGACGCGATGGCTGTCCCTGCACAAGACCTGCATCCGCGAGTCCGGCCGTGGACGCACCGGCGATATCCTGATGATCATCGAGGACATCACGCACATCCGCCGTCTCGAGCGAGAGCTGGCCCATAGCGAGCGCTTGGCCTCCATCGGCCGGCTCGCCGCCGGCGTGGCCCATGAGATCGGCAATCCGGTCACCGGGATCGACTCCCTGGCCCAGAACCTGTGCTACGACCAAGACCCGGCGCTGGTCCAGGAGAGCGTCGACGCTATCCTGGAGCAGACCCGGCGGATCAATAACATCGTGCAGACCCTGATCGGCTATGCGCATGCCGGCGCTGCGGATGGCGGCGAGGCAGACGCGGTTAGCCTGCACGCCGTAGTCGAGGAGGCACGGCAGCTGATCCAGCTGAGCAAGCGCGGCCAAGGGCTGGAGATCGACAACCAGCTATGGCCAGAGCTAATGGTCCGCGGGGACCGACAGCGACTGGCGCAGGTGTTCGTGAACCTGTTCTCGAACACCGCCGACGCCTGCCCGGAGGGGGGCCGTATCGCCATCGCCGCGTACCTGAACGGCGATCGCGCCCAGATCCGGGTGGTAGACAACGGCCCGGGGATCCCGGCCGAGGCCCTAGACAAGGTCCTGGAGCCTTTCTACACCACCAAGCCCGCAGGCCAGGGGACGGGCCTTGGCCTGCCCCTGATCTACAACATCATCAGCGAGCAGGGGGGGGATTTCTCCATCACCGCTGACAGCGGCGGCACCACCGCATGGATCACCCTCCCCACCTGCGAGACGTCCCCTCAGCCGGCGACTCGCGGCGAGACCGAGACCGACAGGGAATAAGCGAGCATCATGGCCGACCTGCTGCTCATCGAGGACGAGGCCGTTATCCGTAAGGCGCTGAACCGCCTCCTCGTTCGGCACGAGCACAGTGTCCACGAGGCGGCTTCCCTCGAGGAGGCCCGGGAGCGCTGGAGCCTGGACGCCTTCGATCTCATCCTCGCCGACATGCGCCTGCCCGGCACTGCCGGTACCGATGCTATCAACCTGACAAGCACGCCGGTCATCATCATGACCAGCTACGCCAGCGTGCAATCGGCGGTCGAGGCCATGCGCCAAGGGGCAGCGGACTACATCGCCAAGCCTTTCGACCATGAGGAGCTGGTCATGCTTGTCGAGCGCACCCTCAAGGAAGGCCAGCGACAACGCCAGAACGCGGCGCTCAAGGCGCATGTCGAGCGGGACTACCCGGTCAGCGGCATCGTCGGCAACTGTGAGGCGATGCAGAAGGTCTTCGAGCGCATCCGCAAGGTCGCCCCCACCGACACCTCAGTGCTCATCCTCGGGGAGTCGGGTACTGGCAAGGAGCTTGTCGCCCGAGCCCTGCACGAGCAGAGCGAGCGCCATGAAGGTCCCCTGATCGCGGTCAATTGCGCAGCCATCCCCGAAGGGCTGATCGAGGCGGAGCTCTTCGGTCATGAGAAGGGGGCCTTCACAGGCGCAGTGGGCGCACGGGCCGGTCTCGTGGAATCGGCCGACAGCGGCACGCTCTTCCTCGACGAGATCGGCGAGCTCCCCCACCAAGCCCAAGGCCGGCTGCTACGGGTCTTGCAAGAGGGCGAAATCCGGCGCATCGGCTCAAGTTGCTCACGGCGGGTCGATATCCGCTTGGTCGCGGCTACGCACCGGGACCTGCGGGCACTGACCCACACGGGCGAGTTTCGTGAGGATCTGTTCTTCCGCATCAATGTCATGGAGATCCGCCTCCCTGCCGTACGCGAGCGGGAGGCCGACATCCCCGAGCTGGCGCGCTTCCTGCTCGAGAAGACGTGCCAACGGCTCAACCGCACCCCGATGAGCCTGGCGCAGGACGCCATCGACGCCATGCTGGGCTACGACTGGCCCGGCAATGTTCGCGAGATGGAGAACACCATCGAGCGCGCCGTCATCCTCAGCGAGGGGACGACCATCACCGCGGAGATGCTCAACCTGCCGACGGCGGCGCCCTCCCGCAGGGACCGGCAAGAGGCTGAGGAGCCCGCAGCGGCGATCCGACCGGATCTATCGCTAGAGGACTATTTCCGACAGTATGTACTGACACACCAAGCGTACATGACCGAGACCGCCCTGGCCCGGGGGCTCGGCATCAGCCGCAAGGCGCTGTGGGAGAAACGGCAGCGCCACGGGATCCCGCGACCGGGAAACAACAACCGGGAGTAAAGCTGTTACCTTTCTTCACGAGCAGCACAGGGAGCGCGTGCAACCTGGTAACAGGCAGCTTTGCTATGCTCCCCTCGTGACCGGAGCGCGGGCACTTACGGCCAGGCCGTCGCCTGGAGACGGCTAGCTTGAGCGATCAAAAATCCGGGAGGAGAGAAGCATGTCGGAGACGAAGGTTTACCCAGTCCCCGAGGCGATCAAGCGGGAAGCACACCTTGACTTCGAGCAGTATCAGCAGATGTACACCCGCTCCCTGCAGGATCCTGAAGGGTTCTGGGCCGAACAGGCTGAGCAGTTCCTCGACTGGTTTGACAAGTGGCACACCACCTGCCACTGGGACCTCGCCAAGGGGGATATCCGCTTCTTCGAGGGCGGCACCCTGAACGTGGCCTACAACTGCATCGATCGCCACCTGAAGACCCGCGGCGACCAGGCCGCCATCATCTGGGAAGGGGACGAGCCGGACCAGGATGAGCACATCACCTACCGCGATCTCTACGAGCGGGTCGGCCGGTTCGCCAATGCCCTCAAGGCCCGGGGCGTCAAGAAGGGCGATCGGGTCTGTATCTACCTGCCCATGATCCCGGAGGCGGCCGTGGCCATGCTCGCCTGCGCCCGTATCGGCGCAGTGCACTCGGTGGTCTTCGGCGGCTTCTCGCCCGAAGCCCTGCGCGACCGCATCCAGGATGCGGACGCCGAGGTGGTGATCACCTCTGATGAGGGCGTACGCGGCGGACGTAGCATCCCGCTGAAGGCCAATACCGACAAGGCCCTCGAGGGCTGCCCCAACGTGAAGACGGTCTTCGTGATCCGGCGCACTGGCGGCGACATCAACTGGAACGACGGCCGTGACGTCTGGTACCACGAGGCCTGCGCCGAGGCCTCCGCCGACTGCGAGCCGGAGCCCATGGACGCGGAGGACCCGCTGTTCATCCTCTACACCTCCGGCTCCACCGGCAAGCCGAAGGGGGTCCAGCACGGCACCGGCGGCTACCTCCTCGGCACGGCCATGACCCACAAGTACGTCTTCGACTACCACGACGGTGAGGTCTACTGGTGCACCGCCGACGTGGGCTGGGTCACCGGCCACTCCTACATCGTCTACGGCCCGCTGGCCAACGGCGCCAAGACCCTGATGTTCGAGGGCGTGCCCACGTATCCGGACGCCAGCCGCCTCTGGCAGATCGTGGACAAGCACAACGTCTCCATCTTCTATACGGCACCGACAGCCATCCGTGCGCTGATGGGCCAAGGCGACGAGCACGTCAAGAAAACCTCGCGCAAGAGCCTACGCATCCTCGGCACGGTGGGTGAGCCGATCAACCCCGAGGCGTGGGAGTGGTATTACCACACCGTCGGCGAGGAGCGTTGCCCCATTGTCGACACCTGGTGGCAGACCGAGACCGGCTCGATCCTGATCACGCCGCTACCCGGCGCCACGGAGCTCAAGCCCGGCTCCGCCACCCTGCCCTTCTTCGGTGTCGAGCCGCAGCTGGTCGACGACAAAGGCAACGTGCTCGAAGGCGCCACCAACGGCAACCTGGTGATCAACCGCGCCTGGCCGAGCATGATGCGTACCATCTACGGCGACCACCAGCGCTTCATCAACACCTATCTCTCCGCCTACCCCGGCAAGTACTTCACCGGTGACGGTGCCCGCCGTGACGAGGACGGCTACTACTGGATCACCGGCCGAGTGGACGACGTCATCAACGTCTCCGGGCACCGCCTAGGGACCGCCGAGGTAGAGAGCGCCTTGGTGGAGCATGACAAGGTCAGCGAGGCGGCTGTGGTCGGCTATCCCCACGACGTCAAGGGCCAAGGCATCTATGCCTATGTGACCCTGATGGCCGGCGAAGAGCCGAGCGATGAGCTTAAGAAGGAGCTGATCAACCTGTGCGTACAGGAGATTGGGGCGATCGCCAAGCCCGACATCATCCAGTTCGCGCCGGGGCTGCCGAAGACACGCTCGGGCAAGATCATGCGCCGGATCCTGCGCAAGGTTGCCTCCAATGAGCTTGATAGCCTCGGTGATACCAGTACGCTGGCTGACCCGTCGGTGGTCGATTCACTGATCGAGGACCGGGCGAACCAATAGCTGCCCAATCCGAGAAGGCCGCCACGGCCGGGAGGTCGTGGCGGTTTCCCTACGCCTGGAAGCTGGAAGGACCATGTCTCCCTGGATCTATTTCCTCGTCACCCTCGCCATCGCCTGGCACGGACTCACCTATAAGGACGACAACGGGGAGCACCCGACGGTGCACCTGCTCTTCGGATGCATCGCGCTGATCTTCAGCCTGCGCTTCCTGTTCGTCGATATCATGGGATTCACCGTCTGGGGCGTCCCACCGTTGTCCTCCTCCTGAATCACTCGAGCCTCTGGCTGTAGCTGCGCTGTGCGCGATCCTGTTCCGGATCGGCTAGCTTGCGCTCATCCTCTGGGAGCGCCAGCTGCTCACGCAGGTAATCGGCCCGGTCGGCGATCGTCGGCGGCTCCTCGGCACCCACATGCAGGAAGCGAGTGAGCCAACCGGGGCCCTCGGCCACCGATGGATCCAGGTTCAGGGCGCGCTCGTAATCCTTTAGCGCCTGCTCATGCTCCCCCATACGGTCGTAGGCGATCCCGCGGTTTGCATAGGCCCCCGCAGCCTCCGGCTCCATCGCCAGGTAGCGCTCATAGAGCTCGATGGCCTCCTCCGGGCGACCCATCTCGATGAAGGTACGCGCTTTCCCGCGCAGTGCTTGGGGGTGATCCGATTCCTGCTCGAGGGCTTTGCTGTACTCCTCGAGCGCGCGCTCATAATAGCCGTCGGCAAAGGCACGGTCACCGGCCGTGCTCGCCATGTCCCCGGGCTCTTGCTCAGGCACGAAGCCTTCATAGGCAAGCCACGCCAGCGGCGCAAGCACCACGGCGACAGCAATCCCTTTGAGGATGCGGTAACCACGTTCGGTCACGATCATTGAGGCCACCCCACGGTTGACAGATTGAACAGGAACGAGAAAACCGGGCAGATCACCGCCGTGAGCCGCCAAGCACGACGCTTCTGCTCGGCCAGCTCCGCCTCCGAAAGCTCTCGTCCGAGGTTACGCTGCAGGCTGCGAACCCCCAGCGTCCAGATCCAGCGGTGCACCGGATAGGCGATCATCGCGGCCAGCAGGACCACATAGAAGATCAATAGCGCTACTTCCATCTTCGCTCTCGTCCCCCGGAAAGCAAATGAGGCGGGAGAGGCCGTAACCTCCCCCGCCTCGGTTACATGCCACGCATGCAGTCGACCATGGACCCAGTGGGTTACGGCCGGCTGACATCCATGCGTGTCTTGGCGTCCTCGTCGTAGAGGACCTCGACTTCCTTCTCTGGGACCGTGCTCATCTCAAGCTTGTAGCACATGAACCACATCATGGCGACGCCCAAGCCCCACCAGATGAGCTGCCAGACCCAGATCGACGGCATCCCGAAGACCCACCACGTATCAGGGTTGTTCGGGTCACCGAAGAGCCAGTTGCCGATCACGGATCCCGGCCCCATGGCGAAGAAGAACCAAACAATCACCACGATCCAGCCGAGCGGGATCAGGTGACGCTTCTTCGCCGGCAGAGAAGCGTGCTCGCGCAGGAAGCTATGGAAGCTCATCCGATGCTTGCGGTCCTCCTCATTCTGCGTAAAGGCCGAGATGGTCACGGCCACCAGGAGGTTGAGGAGCACGCCCCAGGCAGCGGAGTGCAGGGTCAGCGGCCAACGTCCCCACGGGACATCGATCCCGAAGGCACCGACGATGCTGATTCCGATGTTCTCGGTCAGCAACACGGCGATAACGCCGACGATCAGGCCCGTGACCACGCCCTGCCGGGTGAGCCACGGCAGGAAGCAGATCGCCGCCAGCGGCACCCACATCTGCGTGCCCATCGCGGTCGCCAGGCCGCCGAGCAGCACCAGGGCGTCGGTGGTGAATGTCGCCACCATCAAGGCAGCGAAGATCAGCAACGTGACGAAGATCCGCCCGGCCGTCACCTGTGCCCGGTTACTGGCGTTGGGCATGATGTAGCGACGCAGCAGATCTCGCGTGAACATGCCGCTCGTGGTGGACATGTACGCAGCACCGGTGGACTGCATCGCCGCGAGCGCTGCTACCGCCAGCAGGCCGGCCAGCCACGGCGCCACGGTGGAGAGCATGCTCACCAGCTGCGGCACCAGCTCACTGTCACCGCCGGCATCCTTGACCAGGTCGACCCAGCCCGCCTCGCGCGGGTCTTCCCCGTCACGCAGGGCCTGGAGGCCATCCTCGATCCGTTGCTCCACCTCCGCAGGGCTGAGCTCCGGATCATGGGTGGCGATCAGGCCACGCTGGAGGACCGCGTCCGTGCGCTCATCGAAGAGATCACGGTACTCGCCGAGCTCCTCCTCGTACTGCGGGTCAAAGACATCCTTGGCAAACTCCGTGTTACCGCCGAGGATATGGCCGGACATGCCCTGGATGGCCAGGAAGACCATCATCAGGAAGCCGACGCCGAGCGGCGACATCCAGGTCTGCTGCGGCGCGAAGGGCCGCGGGTTGGCGTTGGAGAAGGCCCACATGCTGAACGAGGGCGCGGCCATGATGCCCATCAGGGCGAACATGTAGCTCAAGTTCATGATGCCGGTCCAGGCACCGCCCTGAGCCTCTGAGCCTGCCCCGACCCACTGGATGACACCCGGTATGGCCACGTAGCCGCTATGCCCGGCAGGGGTGATCCCCGGGGAGGTCTCGGCCTCACCGCCGGTGGCCACGTCCCACTCGGCGAGCGCCGCGATCCCGCGGGTGAAGTCCGTCCAGCTGCCGACGTAGTACATGGCCACCACGCCGATGACGAGGATACCGACCATCAGCATCACCGCCTGGGCGGCGTCGACGTAGGCCACAGCCCGCAGGCCGCCGAGGGCGACGTAGAACAGGACCACCAGCGAGAGCAGCCACATCCCCACCGTCACGCCGAGGGCCCCGTCCGTCAGGACGTTGAACAGGAAGCCCGAGGCGCGCAGCTGAATGCCGAGATAAGGCACGGCGAAGATCAGTGCCACGATCAGGATCAAGATCCGGATCGAGTCGGTGCGGAAGTAGTCGGCGAACATCTCGCCCGGCGTGATGTAGCCCCAGCGCTTGCCGATCATCCACTGGCGCTTGAGGAACATCATGCCGGTAAACGGGATGGTGATCGAGTAGAACGACGCGTAGGCGTACTGCAGGCCGTCTACGTAGATCAGGCCCGGGTGGCCGACGAAGGTCCAGCCCGAGAAGGAGGTCGCCGTCGCTGCGAGGATGAATACCCACATGCTGACGGAGCGGCCGGCGACAAAATAGTCGCTGGCCGTGCGCGACCACAGGGCACCCTTGATGCCCCAAAAGATACAGTAGCCCCAGTAGAGGGCTACGAAGATGAATAGCCATATGGCCATCGGTTCCATGGAGTCTCCCCCTCATTATTGGTTATGAAGGTAGGACGATCCCCTAGCAGATCGTCGCCGGCGGCCATGCGACAATCGTGCCATCCCTCCGGGCACGGGGCATCAAAGCATTACGGCCCAGCCAGGGCGCACAGCGTTGTTACACGTTACCTCTAGTAACGCACACGGCGTTTCCGGCGGTAACGCCCGTTGCGTTTGTGCCCTTGCGCACGGATGGGGCATGATGCGGGTGGACCCGTCGAGCGGGCTAAAGAGGGTCACAGTCATGAGCACTTCTCAAACCCACTCCCCTGAGGGCCGGATCAGCCGCGCAGAGCTCCGGCGTGTGGCCGCAGGCGAGGTCTTTAGCGGGCTCGACGATACCGCCCTGGAGGCGTTGCTCGCCCGCGGCCGGGTACGCTGCCTACAGCCAGGGGAGAGCCTGTTCCACCTTGGTGATCCGGACCGTGACCTGCTCTATATCCTCTACACGGGGCGGATCGACCTCATCGATGCACACAGCGTCATCACCTCCCAGGAGCCGGTCACGCTGCTCGCTCTATCGAGCTACTTCGACAACGAGCCCTACTCCCTCACCGCCCGTGCTGCACGACCGAGCCAGGTCATCGAGGTCCCCTTTGAGGATGTCCGCGAGCTTGAGCAGCACTACCCGGCCCTGGCCGACACCCTGAGCCGGGTCATCGCCGACCGCATCCGCGCCAACTCCTGGCAGCACCGCGGCAGCCCCACCGGCGCTCTGTCGCAGCAGGCGCGAAGCGTGATGACCACGCCGCTGACCTACCGGACACCAGCGTGCACGCTCGCCGAGGCCTTCGCCCTGATGGACGAGCGCCGTATCGGCAGCCTGGCGGTCCTTGACCACGACGGCACCCTGATCGGACTAGCGACCATCCGCACCCTAGCCCGGGCGGTCTTCACCCGCGGGCTGACCACCGAGGCCTCGGTGGTCGAGGCGGCCGAGCGCTTCACCGCCATCACGCCGGAGACGACCCTGGCCGAGGCCCAGGAGATCCAGGCTCGAGAAGGCGTACGCTACTTGGTGGTCATGGAGGGCGACCGGGCGGTAGGGATGATCTCGCAGACGAACATGCTCCACGCTGTGCTCGCGCAGCAGACGGTTATGCGTGAGCGCATCAGCCGCGCAGCGAGCCTCGAGGAGCTGCGGACCATCGCCAGCGAGGTCAGCTTCGTCGCCCGTGAGGCATGGAACAACAACCGCGAGGCGAGCCGGGCGACCTACCTGCTGAGCGAGTTCCACCTGCAACTGCAGCGCCGCTGCGTGGACCTGGTCCTGGCCGAGCTGCGCCAGGAGGGCCTGGGGGAGCCGCCGCGCGATTACGCGCTGCTGGTACTCGGCTCGCTGGCCCGGCGCGAATCGCTGATCAACCCCGATCAAGACAATGCCCTGATCATCGCCGATGCCCCCGCGGGGAAAGCCGAGCCACGCCCCCTCACCCCGGAAGAGGCATCCTGGTTCGAGACCTTCTCCGAGCGTGTCAACATCCGTCTCGATGAGCTCGGCTACGAATGGTGCAAGGGCGGCATCATGGCCCGCACCCCGGAGTACCGACGTCAGCTTGGCGACTGGTGTACGCAGATCAGCACCATGGCCCGCCACCCGAGCCAGACAGCGGCCCGCTGGAGCAATATCTTCCTCGATTTCGAGCTGCTCTACGGCGACGAGACGCTCGTCACCGCGCTATGGGACCATGTCATCGAGGAGCTCTCCGAGCAGCCGCGACTGCTGCGCTTCCTCGCCGGCGATGACGCCGAGGGGCAGCCGGCGGTGGGCTTCTTCAACCGGCTGATCCGCTCAACCAGCAACGAGGGAAGGGGCCGGGTCGATATCAAGCGCAAGGGGCTGCGCATCATCTGCAACGGAGCCCGGATCTATGCCCTTTCGGCGGCAGTACGAGAGACGAACACCGTCTCCCGGCTCAAGGCGCTGCGCCGGGAAGGGGTCCTCACCAGCGAGATGGTCGACGCCGTGCTGACCGCCTACGAGGAGCTGCTCGATCTGCTGCTGACCCACCAGATTGAGCAGCACCAGCGCGGCGAGGTCCCGGACAAGTACATCGATCCCGCCGCGCTCGACGAGCTGAAGCGCCAGTCGCTGGCGACTAGCATGCGCGCCGTCAAGCGCTTTCAAGATCGGGTACAGGGGGTTTTCGGGCTATAGCATAGGCCCGGCCGGCTCACCGGCGAGGGAAGCGCCCGCCGGCGGACGGCATCGACCCGCAGGCATGACCGAAGAGGAGGCGGCCACGAAGATGAGTCAAGAGATCCTGATCGTGGATGATGAGACGAACATCGTCCTATCCCTCGAATTCCTGATGAAGCAGGCCGGCTACCGGGTCCGCACCGCCGAGGATGGTGAGCAGGCGCTGCAGGCGCTCGAGGAGCAGCTTCCGGATCTGGTCCTGCTGGATGTCATGATGCCTCGCAAGGACGGCTTCGAGGTCTGCCAGCAGATCCGCCAAAATCCTGACTGGGCCGATCTGCCGGTGATCATGCTCACCGCCAAGGGCCGGGACGTGGAGCGCGAGAAAGGACTCGCGATGGGCGCCGACGACTACATCACCAAGCCGTTCTCCACGCAGGAGGTCGTCGAGACGGTCCAGAGCATCCTCAACAGCGGGGCGCAGTAATATGGCCAGCGCGATGGCACGCCGCCGGCTGAAGTTCTGGGCACCAGCCCTGGTCCTGATACTGCTCGCTATCAGCGCGTTGAGTGCCGTCGGCTACCTCACCCTGGACCACCTGCCGCAAGGGCCGGCCCAAAGCCAGGTCCTGCTCGCCCTGGGGGCCGCCGGCGCCGTCCTCATCGGCGCCATCCTCACTGCCTGGCTCCTGCTGGATCTCGCCGTTCTCCGGCCATTAGGTGCCATCGCCCGCGGGGCCTCGATCATGGCGCACTCCAACCCGGCCCATGAGCTGGAGATCCCGGGGATGCACCTGCTCGGCGAGCTCCCCGAGAGCCTGCAAACCCTCGGTGCCAACCTCTACGAGGCCCGCCGTGACGTGGCCAAGGCAGTAGGCTCCGGCGCCCGCGGCGCCGAGAGCCAGAAGACGCGACTCGAGGTCGTCCTGCGCGAGATCCAGCAAGGTGTCCTGGTCTGCGACAGCGAGGGCCGAGTGCTGCTCTACAACCCCGCCGCCACCGAGATCCTGCGCAGCAGCTCCCTGGGGCTCGGCCGCCCCATCTATCATGTGCTCGCCCGCTCGGCCGTGGATCACACCCTGGAGATGCTTCAGCACCGCCTAGCCAACGCCGGCGACGATGCCGCCGCCGAGAACCGCGCCGAATTCGTCTGTGCGACCATCGATGATGGCGCTTTGCTGCACTGCCGGATGAGCCTGTTGCCCTCGTCCAGCCCCCTGCGCTCGGGCTTCGTGCTGACCCTGGAGGATATCACCCGCAAGATCGAGGGCGTAGCCCGCCGTGACCACGCCCTGCGTACTGCCGTGGAGTCCCTGCGCGCCCCCCTGGCCAACCTGCGCGCGGCGGCGGAGAGCCTCGACCAGGGCGATACGGCCATGAGCGAGGCACAGCGCCAGGCCTTTGAGCAGACCATGGTCGCTGAGAGCCGCGAACTCAGCCACCGCTTCGAGCGCATGGCCCGCGAGACCCACCGCCTGGTCTCGGCCCCCTGGACGATGGCGGATATCAACAGCGCCGACCTGCTCGCCAGTGTCCTGCGCCGACGCCCCGAGGGGCTACCCGATGTTGAGGTGGTTGGCATCCCGCTGTGGCTTCACGCTGAGAGCCACGCCATCGGCCTGGTCCTTGAGCACCTGCTACGCCGGCTGCGCCAAGTCCATGGCGTCGAACGGATCCAGGCCGAACCGCTGATGGGCGACCGGCGGGTCTACCTCGACATCTCCTGGCCAGGCGACCCGGTCCCCCCCGAGCGTCTAGAGGCCTGGCTCGAGGAGGAGCTCCCCGAGGCCACGGGACAGCTCAACGGCCGCGGCGTGCTCGAGCGCCACGACAGCCTCGCCTGGAGCCAAGCCCAGCCACGCCGTCCTGGACGGGCCCTGCTGCGCATCCCGCTGCCGGCCTCCCGGCGCCAGTGGGAACAGCCTGAGGAGCGACTACCGCCACGCCCGGAGTTCTACGACTTCTCGCTAGCCGACCAGGCGGCAGATCAAAGGGAGCTGCTCGATCGCCCCCTCACCCAACTCCCTTATGTCATCTTCGATACCGAGACCACGGGGCTCGCTCCCTCCGAGGGCGACGAGATCATCGCCATTGCCGGGGTCCGGATGATCAACGGACGGATCCTGGAGGGCGAGTGCTTCGAGCAGCTGGTCAATCCCGGCCGCCCCATCCCCAAGGCCTCGATCAAGTTCCACGGCATCCGCGACGAGATGGTCGCGGAGCAACCCAGCATCGAGACGGTGCTCCCTCAGTTCAAGGCGTTCATCGGAGATTCGGTCCTGGTCGCCCATAACGCGGCCTTCGATATGAAATTCATCCGGCTCAAGGAGGCACAGTGCGGGCTGCAATTCGAGAACCCCGTGCTCGACACGCTACTGCTGTCCGTCTATCTCCACGACCACACCCCGGAACACACCCTTGAGGCCATCGCCAACCGGCTGGGGGTAGAGGTCAGCGGCCGGCACACCGCACTGGGCGACACCCTGGTCACCGGCGAGATCTTTGCGCGGATGGTACCTTTGCTGGAGGAACGGGGTGTCCGGACCCTGCGCGAGGCGATCGAGGCCTCCGAGCAGATGATTGAGGTCCGCAAGCAGCAGGCGCAGTTCTAGTGAACCCAGGCAGCGACGACACGCAAGCAGTCCTGGCAGGCGTGCTTACAGCCGGGCAGGCTGGTAGGCTTGCTGGCGAGCTTGACCCTGTCACCGCGCGCGCGGTGACCACCGCCCTGGCCCGCGGGGACGCCCTGCCCTACGATGGCTTGATCGGGCTGCTGGCGACCAGCGCGGCAGCGGTCGAACGCTCGCAACGGCTCAAGTCCATTACCGAGGAGCTGCGCGCAGCCAACGAGCGACTCAAGGAGCTGGACCAGCTCAAGGACGAGTTCGTCTCCATGGTCAGCCATGAGCTGCGCACGCCTCTGACCTCCATCCGCGCCTTCGGCGAGATCCTGCTCAACAACCCGGAGATGGACGCCGATCAGCGCCGCGAATTCCTGGAGGTCGTCGTCCGCGAGAGCGAGCGCCTGACCCGGCTGATCAACCAGGTGCTTGACCTGTCGAAGATCGAAAGTGGCTCCGCGCAGTGGCAGCTCGAGGATGTCGACCTCTCGCGGCTAGCCCGTGAGGCGACAGAAGCGACGCAGCAACTGTTCACCGAGCGGCAGACCCAGCTGCATATCGAGATCGACAGCGACGATAACGCCATCAAAGGGGATCCAGATCGGTTGACGCAGCTGATCATCAACCTGCTCGCCAACGCCTCCAAGTTCACGGAACCGGGCGAAGGCGAGGTCTGGCTACGCCTGGCACCGGCACCGGGAGACACCCTACGCCTGTCGGTCACCGACAACGGTCCGGGCATCAGCCAAGAGGACCAGCGGCGCATCTTCGATAAGTTCCACCAGGTCTCTTTCCAGCAGGCAGGCAAGCCCAAGGGCAGCGGCCTGGGGTTGACGATCTGCCGACTGATCGCCGAAGCCCACTGGGGCACCCTTTGGGTGGAGAGCGAGCCGGGCCAAGGAGCCAGCTTCATCTGCGAGCTGCCGCGCGCTGGCGGGGAGCATTGCAATGTCACCGGTTACGTGGAACTGGGCACAGAGCCCCCGCGAGCGCCAGCATTGCGGCAGGGAGACCAAGGGGGCTAGCTGCTTGGGCGCGCGCGCCACCGCCGGAGCCTTCCGCCCCGCTTGGTGGTTACCAGGCCGCCATGCTCAGACGGTCTATCCGGCCTTGATGCGCCGCCCACCACAGCTACAGTTGACAATGGAGATCCTTGAGCTCCCCGACGGCGATTTCTTGGAGCTCGCCTGGGGACCACCGGGACAGGGCCTGGTGGTCATCGGCCACGGCCTTGGGGGCAACGCCAGCTCGGCCTACGTCCGCGGTGTGGTCGCAGAGCTAGCGCGGCGCGGCATCGGCTCGGTCGTGATGCAGTCCCGCGGCGCCGGGGAGCACCCAAATCGCCACCGCCGCTCCTACCACGCCGCCGCCTGGGACGATCTAGATACCGTGGCGGCCGAGCTGGCCGCGCGACACCCCCACCAACCCCTGGCCGTGGTGGGTTTCTCGCTGAGCGGCTCGATGCTGCTCAACTGGCTCGCCGAGCGCGGCGACGCCCCGCTCGCCCATGCGGTGGCGGTCTCGGTGCCCTTCGAGCTCGATCGCTGCGCCGAAGCCCTTGAGCGTGGCTTCGGACGGGTTTACCAGCAGTACCTGCTACGCCGGTTACGTGTCATCGCTGCACGCAAGTTCGCTGGCCGCGACGACAGCCCGATCACTGTCGAGCACATCCGGCGCATTCGTCGCTTGCGCGAATTCGACGATCTGCTGACGGCGCCGCTACACGGCTTCCGTGACAGCATCGACTACTACCACCGCGCCAGCTGCCGGCAACGGCTCGGGGCTATCCGCCAGCCGGTCACCATCCTCCATGCCGAGGACGACCCCTTTGTACCCTCAATGACCATCCCCCAGGGTACTGAGCTGGGCCCCGAGGTAAGGCTAGCGCTGCAGCGCCATGGTGGTCATGTCGGTTTCGTCAGCGGAGCCAACCCAGCGCGCCCCCATTACTGGCTGGACACCAGGATTGCCGAGCTCCTCGCAGGGCCGCTGGGCGACCCACACGCTGACGGCTAGGGCGGGACGGCTCCGCCGCGGGTCCATCCGCCATCCATGGTCACAGCCGGGGCAGGTGCGGCGGGTGGTGCCGGACTCGTCGAACCACTCCCGCACCGACCCCATCGAGCTCAAAAACGCAGCGTGCCGGTCACCCGCACATCCCGGCCGGGCTCCTCACGGATCTGGAACGCCCCATTCTCTTCAACCGCCAGGGAGGTATGCGCAGCGTACTGCTCATCGAAGAGGTTGTTCACGGCCAGCGCCAGGGTCAGGCGCTCGTCGGCCCAGGGGCGCCACTCGGCTTGCACGTCGTGGCGCTGGTAGCCGTCGCGCTCGGGCTCGTCGTCGGGTACGTCGGTGTAGTCGCCGACCCAGGTGAGGGTATAGCCCAGGGTCAGGGCCTCATGGACGGCCCAGCGCTGATCCCAGACCAGGCGATCGCCGCCGGCCCCGCCCAGGCGCCGGCTCACGCCCACCGGGTCGCCGCCGTCGTCGACGGCCTCGGCACTCATGAACGATACCCGGGTGTCGTAGGCGCCCACGCCCCAGGTGGCGCGCAGCTCATAGCCGCGCAGGCGGACCGGGTCGGGGCGGTTGCGGATCTCGCCGACGAGCGGATCACCATCGTTCTCCTTCCTTGCCTCACCACTCAAGGGGCTCCCCCACGGGTCGTTGCGCTCGATGCTGTGCTCGATGCGCGTCTCGTAGAGGGTGGCCTCGAGGTCGAGGCGGTCGCGCGCGGCGAGCAGGTCCCGCCCCTGGTAGCGCAGGCCGCCCTCGCGGCGCCGGGACTCCTCGGCCTGGAACGGCTCGCCGTCGTTGAGGTTGGTGTTCTCCGCGTCGATGAACTGCAGCCAGCCGATGGGCAGCGTACCGGCGCCGTTGACGGCCTCGCCGTAGCCGGCGAAGGCGGTCCAGCCTGCGGTCAGCTCCAGCTCCGCGCTGAGGTTGGGCGAGACGGCGTCGCCCTCCAGGTCCTGCTCCACCAGGTCGGTGCGGTAGTCGTCGAGGCGCACCCCCGCCGAGAGGCGCAGCCGCTCCCACGCCACGCGGTCCTGCAGGAAGGCGCCGAGGTTCCGGGACTGGTGGCTCAGCCGTGGGCCATCGGCCTGCTCGATGCGCCCGTCCTCGGTGTAGTAGTCGAGGCCGGCAGTAAGCCGGTGCTGCGCCGCCCCGGCGTCCAGGGTGAAGGTGTTGCGCAGGTCGCCGCCGTGCTCGACAGCGCGTATGGCGGTATTCTCTTCCAGCTGCTCCAGGCGGTTGTCGTTGCGGTAGAGCCGGGCTCGCCAGTCCACGAGCGGGTTCCCCGGCCGGTAGCGGTGCTCAGCGGTCCAGGTATCCCGGCGCTGTTCCTGGCCGACCGGGTCCTGCTTGGTGTTCTCGCGGGGATCGCCGAAATCGCTGCCCCAGGAGCCGTAGGGGTGGTCCCCCTCGAAGGTGTTGCGCTGCGCCCCGAGGCGCAGTTGGTGGCCCGTGGCCGGTGCTCGGCTGAGGCGCACCAGGTAGTCGCGATCGCGCCCGCCGGAGTACGGCATGGTCCCACCGCCCCCGACCCGGTAGTCGTCCCGGTTGGCCCCGCCGATGTGCGCCAGGGCCCCCCAGTCATTGCCCATCCGGCCGAAGGCGGTGGCCGAGCCGCGCTCGGCCTCGTCGGCGCTGGCGTAGCCGGCGCGCAGGCGGGCGCCCCTGTCCTCACCGGGGGCGAGCAGGTCCTGGGCGTCCACGGTCCGGAAGCGCACCGCGCCGCCGAGCGCGCCGGGGCCCTGGTCCGCTGCCGGCTGCGGATCGATCTCCACGGCCTTCAGCAGGTCCGGGTCGATACCGGTCAGGCCGCCGCGGTGCTGGTGGAGATTGCGCCCCTGGCGGGCCCCGTCCACGGTGGTGTTGAGGTTGCTGGACTCCACGCCGCGCAGGTAGAGGCGCTGGGCATTGCGGCTGCCGCCACCGACCTCCGCCGCGGCCTCGTCGCGGAAGACCTCGGCGCTGCTGGAGGCCTGGCGGCGCTGCAGGGTTTCACGATCTGCGCCACGGCCCAGGGGATCGCCACTGGCCTCGATGCGCACCGGCGAGAGGCTGGTGGACGAACTGCCCTCGCTGCCATCGTCGGCGGCCTGGGCAGGTACCGAGACTGCCGCGGCCAGCAGGGCACCTAACAGGCGCACAGCCGTTGGTTCATGGGTATGCATGATCAGCGCTCCTCGTCTTGCGACGGGCGCTGGCGACTCGAGCTGGGGGAGGCCGACGGCGAGCGCCGCCGCGCCGCGAGGCGGGTAAGACCGGCCGTTGCCCCCAGGCGCGCCGCCCGCACGCCGTTCCATGGGTTGCTGTGGGCCGGTCTCCGGGCTCGTGGGTGGCGCTGGACGCGCCGCCGCGGATCGCCTTCCCGCGAGGACCGCCGGCTGACGGCTTCCTCGCAGTGGCCCGTGATCCGCGGACCCCACCTACCGTTGCGGGGGCAGCGCCGGCTTCACTGCCGTGGGGCAGCTGGACCGGACTTCCCGTTTAACCCCCCGGCGAGGCGATCTCGCCGGGGGGCACCCACACCGAGGCGGCGAATCTTAGACGAGTACGACGATGCGTTGCAAACCAGAAATCGGGCAGAGGCTACGGTGCCGTAGGCCCCGCCGCCCCCAACGCCTCCAGCCACCTCGGCTCCAGCGCCCCCTCCAGGGCATCGGCGAGCCGGTCCAGCTCCGCCTCGATGCGGACCTGCTCGTCGCCACCCTCGCCCTCGAGCGCAAACCACTCCGCGAGCAGGGCACGGCGGAATGGCCCGCTATCGAAAAGCCGGTGGAGGTAGCTGCCGAGCACCCGGCCGTCCTCAGAACGTGCCACAAAGGGGAAGAGCCCCTCCTGGGCCCCAGTCACACCATGGTGGATCTCGTAGCCAGTCACCGTCACCGGGACAGGCCATTGCGCTATCCTGCAGGTTTCAGCCAAGTGCTTCTCTGCCGCCAGTCGGGTCCACACCGGTAACAGGCCTAGCCCTTCGGCGCTACCACCGCCCTCGACACCTTCCGGATCCTCGATCACCTCACCGAGCATCTGCAGCCCCCCACACAGGCCGACCACCCGACCGCCATAGCGGCAGTGGCGGTAGAGGGCCTCAGCCATGCCCGACTCACGCAGCCAGGCCAGATCCGAGAAGACGTGCTTGGATCCGGGCAGGACGATGAGATCGGCGCCGTCGAGCTCCCGGGGGTGGCGGGCAAAGCGGACGTGGACCCCAGACTCGGCGTCCAGGGCATCCAGGTCGTCGTGGTTGCTGATGCGCGGATAGGCCACCGCCACCACCTGCAGCGCGCCCCCGGAGCCACGCGGGCCGGCCATCCGGTACGGGGCGTCCTCCTCGGGCAAGTGCAGATCAGGCACGGCGGGAACAACGCCGATCACCGGCGCCCCGCCCCGTTCCTCCAGCTGTGCCGGCGCCTCGCCGAGAAGCTCGGGGCTGCCGCGGAAGCGGTTGATGATCAGCGCCTCCACCCGGCGCCGGTCCGCCTCGTCGAGCCACGCCAGGGTGCCGAGCAGCGAGGCGAAGACCCCGCCGCGATCGATGTCGCCGACCAGCCAGACCGGCACATCGGCGGCCTCGGCGAAGCCCATGTTGGCGATATCCCCTTGGCGCAGGTTGGGCTCCGCCGGCGAACCTGCACCCTCGACCAGCACCACGTCGTAGGCGGCACACAGGCGCTCGAAGGACTCGAGCACCGGCGGCAATAGCGGCTGGCGGGCCTCTCGGAAGGCCCGAGCCTCTAGCCGCCCGGTGACCCGGCCCTGGACCACCACCTGGGCGGTGCGCTCAGCCTCGGGCTTGAGCAGCACCGGATTCATGTCGGTATGAGCGGGCACCCCGGCAGCCAGGGCCTGGAGCCACTGGCCGCGGCCGATCTCGCCGCCGTCGGCGGTGACCGCTGCGTTGTTGCTCATGTTCTGCGGCTTGAACGGCGCCACCCGGACGCCGCGCCGGGCCAGCAGGCGGCACAGCCCAGCGACCAGCGCCGTCTTGCCGGCGCCGGAGCAGGTGCCTTGGAGCATCAGGGAACGGGCACTCACCACTCGATCCCCGGCTGAGCACGGACACCGGCCTCAAAGGCGTGACGGATGCAATTCAGCTCACTGACCGTATCCGCAGCGTTGATCAACGGCTGTGGCGCATAGCGCCCCGTCACCACCACGTGCTGCTCATGGGGTCTTCGGGAAAGGTCGTCGAGCACCTCGTCGAGCTGCAGATACTCATAACGCAACACGATGCATAGCTCATCGAGCACCACCAGCGCTGGCCCCTGCTCACACAACCACGCCCGGGCAGCGCGCCAAGCCGCCTGGGCCGCTGCCACATCCCGATCGCGATCGGCGATATCCCAGGTAAACCCCTCGCCCATCACCTGCCAATCCACCCCGGGCTGATCGCGGAAGAAGGCCTCCTCACCGGTGGTCTGCCCGCCCTTGATGAACTGCATGACCCCGGCCGTGCGGCCGTGGCCAAGGGTCCGAGCCACCATCCCCAGGGCCGACGAGCTCTTGCCTTTGCCCGGACCGGTCAACACCAGCAACACGCCACGATCCTGCTGGGCGCGGGCCTTGCGCTCCTCGACAACCGCCTTCTTGCGCTCCATGCGGCTGGCGTGGCGGTGCGGATCCTTCGCATCTTCACGCATCGCTTCTCTCACCTCCTCACTTTCGGGGGAACGCCGGGCATCAGCAGCGGACGTACGTAGCCTAACGGCTGAACAGGCCGGCGACGACCTCGGGGGCTGAAGGGAAATAGGCGTGGAAATAGGTGGCCATCAGCGACCCTACACGATAGACCGGCTCAGCCGGACTGCCACTGCGCCGGGTGGTATACGCCGCGGGCGCCAGCGGGGTCTCCAGCCGGGAGTGGTGGAAGGTGTGGCCGCGTAGCTCGCCGTCCGGTCGCGTCAGGCTCTGCAGGCCGATCCCCGTCAGGCGAGCGGCCATCTCCGCACGCCCGGGCAACAGTCCGAGCATCGGGTGCGTCACCCCCTCGCCGTCCACCAGAGACTCGGCGCAGTACATCAGCCCTCCACACTCGGCGAGGATCGGCTTACCGGCCTGGTGGTGCGCGTGGATCGCCGCCCGCAGCCCGCTGTTGGCGGCCAGGGTGGCGGCGTGGAGTTCCGGGTAACCGCCAGGCAGCCACAGGGCATCACAGGGCGGCAGCGCGGTGTCGCGCAGCGGCGAGAAGGGCACCACCTCCGCGCCCATCGCCTCGAGCAGCTCCAGGTTAGCGCGGTAGATGAAGGCGAAGGCCGCATCCCGGGCCACGGCGATCCGCTGACCGACCAGCCGTTGCGGCGGTGGCGGCAATGGATCGGCCTCCAGGGTAACCGCCGGGGGCAGTGCACCGAGCCCGGCGTCGGCCAGCACCGCCGCCGCGGCATCCAGGCGCGCATCCAGATCAGCCACCTCATCGGCCTGCACCAGCCCCAGATGGCGATCGGGTAGATGCATGGCGTCCTCGCGGGGCACCGCCCCCAGCCAGGCCACCCCCTCAGGCAGGCTGCCGGCGAGCATGCGCGCATGGCCGGGACTACCCACCCGGTTAGCGATGGCGCCGATCACCGACACCTCCGCGCGGTGCCGGGCCAGCCCAGCGACCACGGCGCCGAAGGTCTCGGCCATGGCGCGGGCGTCGATGACCAGCGCCACCGGGAGACCAGCCAGCGCCGCCAGATCGGCACTGGAGGGATCGCCGTCGAACAGCCCCATCGACCCCTCTACCAAGACCACGTCGGCCTCGCGGGCCGCGGCGGCCAGGCGGTCGCGGCACTCGGCGGCCCCGGTCATCCACGGGTGGAGCTGATACACCGGGGCACCGGAGGCCCGTTCCTGGACCATCGGATCCAGGTAGTCCGGTCCGTGCTTGAACACCCGCACCCGCCGCCCGGCGTTGCGATGCAGCCGAGCCAGGGCCGCAGTGATCATCGACTTGCCCTGCCCCGAGCCGGGTGCCGCGAACATCATTACCGGCGTGCCCATGGCAGGGTCCTAGCGTAGGATGAGCAGTGGCGTGCTCGAGTGCATAATCATGTGCGTCGTCGTGCTGCCGACGAAGAACCGGCGCAGCCGCGAGTGGCCATAGGCGCCCATGGCCATCAGGTGGATATCCTGCTCCTTGCGGTAAGTGCACACGGTATCATCGATACCTCCCGGGCGGACCTCGGCGTACACGGTATATCCGGCCCCCTCCAGCTGCTGGCGCGGGGCAAGCAACCGCTCGCGGTTGACCGCCGTGTCAGCATCCACCAGCAGCAGGTGCGCCTCGAGCCCTTGGAGTAGCGGGCTCTCCGTGATGCGGTCGACGACCTTCTGGGCCGCCGGGCTGCCGTCGTAGGCGATCAGGAAGCGCTCAGGCTCCTGGAATGCGAGAGGCGCTACCAGGATCGGCTTCTGCACCCGACGGATGGTGCTCTCCAGGTGACTGCCGATATGCTGCGCCTCGGCATCGCCGTCCTCGCCCTGCTTGCCGAGAACCAGCAGGCGCATCTCCTCCTGCGCGCCGGTCAGCACATCGGTGACCTCACCGTTGCGCAGTAGCCGCCCCGGGTTCTCGATACCCTGCTCACGGGCGCGGTCCATGGCATCCTCCAGGATGGCACGTGCCCGCTCGCGGGCGAGCTTGCCGCGCTGCTCCTCGAGCTCAACCATCTCGTCGAGCAGGCTCTCTCGCGCCCCGAACGTGAGGTTGCCGCTGAGATCGCGCTCGCGCTCGCCGTGCGGATTGCGGAAGGCGTGCAGGAACGTCAGCGGCGCCTGCAGCCGATGCGCTGCCCAGACCGCGTGATCACAAACGGACGGCGACGAGCGGGACCCGTCGACACTGGCCATGACTTTGCTCATTCGTGCGGACTCCATTGCGTGCTCAGTGGCCCATCAGCCGCTCGACGGCGTCCGGCTCGTTATGGACCGCATAGCGATCGACGATTGTAGCCGTCGCTTCGTTCATGCCGACGACCTCCACCGCGATGCCCTCGCGGCGGAAGTTTATGATGACCCGGTCAAGCGCTGCCACCGAGGTAATATCCCAGAAGTGGGCTCGGGTCAGATCGATGGTGACGGTATCCAGGTCCTCCTCGAAGTCGAACGACTTGCGGAAACGCTCGGCGGAGACGAAGAAAACCTGGCCGACCACCTCGTAGTGCCGATGCAGGGTCTGATCATCCGGCAGCGTCTGCACGTCGGAGCGGACGTACATGAAGCGGCTGACCTTATTGGCAAAGAACAAGGCCGCCAGCAGCACACCGGTGAGTACGCCGATGGCCAGATTATGCGTGAGCACGGTGACGGCCACCGTACTGACCATGACGATGTTGGTGCTCAGCGGGTGATCCTTCATGTCGCGCAGGGATTTCCAGCTGAAGGTGCCGACAGCCACCATGATCATCACGGCGACCAGGGCGGCCATGGGAATCAGCTCGAGCAACGAGCTCAGGAAGACCACCAGGACCAGCAGGACGACACCGGCCACCAGCGAGGACAGGCGCCCCCGGCCGCCAGATTTCACGTTGATGATGGACTGGCCGATCATCGCGCAGCCGGCCATGCCACCGACGCTACCCGCGGCGATGTTGGCGATGCCTTGCCCCTTGCACTCGCGGTCGCGGTCTGTCTCCGTATCGGTCAGGTTGTCGACGATCCCCTGGGTCATCATCGACTCGAGCAGCCCCACCACGGTCAGCGCCAGCGCGTAGGGCAGGATGATCCACAGGGTCTCCAGATTGAGCGGAACCTCGGGCCAAAGGAAGACCGGCAGGGTATCCGGCAGCTGGCCCATATCGCCGACGGTGGGAACATCTATGCCGAGGAGCCAGGCGACCGTCGTCAGCACCACGATGGTGATCAGCGGCGACGGCACCGACCGGGTCACGTAGGGGAGCAGGTAGATCAGCGCCAGGCCGCCGGCGACCATGGGATAGACCGACCAAGGGACATCGGTGAGTTCCGGTAGCTGGGCCGTGAAGATCAGGATCGCCAGGGCGTTCACGAACCCGGTCATCACCGAGTTGGAGATAAAGCGCATCAACTGCCCCACCCGCAGGTATCCGGCGATGATCTGCAGTACGCCGGTCAGCAGCGTGGCAGCCAGCAGGTACTCGAGCCCGTGATCCTTGACCAGGGTGATCATCAGCAGCGCCATCGCCGCCGTGGCACCGGAGATCATCCCAGGCCGACCGCCGGTGAAGGCGATGACCACCGCGATGCAGAAGGAGGCGTAGAGCCCCACCTGCGGGTCGACCCCCGCCATGATCGAGAAGGCAATCGCCTCAGGAATCAGCGCCAGCGCCACGATCATGCCGGCGAGCACATCGGCCCGCATGCTGCCAAACCACTCCCGTCGAATTCGATCCCAGTTCATCTTTTCCCCTAATTGCCTGAAACAATACCCCGGGTGCACCGAGCCCCACCCGCTCGCTCACGCCGCCAGCGCACCCACGGCCCGGATGACCACCGGAGAAGACACGAAGACCTATGGCACCGACAGCTGCCGGCGCGCTCAAAACGGCACTCCGTTCTCATGGGGGGGGACCGGGCCGGGACTAGGACCGAGGCGAAACCTACATGGAGGCGATCCCACCGCCGGTCACAAAGGGGGCGGATGCTAGCAGATCATTGACATATATGATAGATAACCCGTTTCCAATCGGATGAGCAGACCGTTCCCGCGCCTCGAAGCAGCCACGACCGCACCACCCACCGACGCCGGGATCGGCACTCGGAATCTACCCATAGCTCTGTCCCTGGGCGCAGCCAGCCAAGTGCTACTAGCCCGGTTGACGATCCACTGCATCGTTGCCGCTGACCTGTCCTGCATTGACGACAGGCAATCATCAACCCGATACTTAACAAGATCCTCGCTATCTCTTACTGGATAGCAACGTGGGGCAGGAGGCTAGCGTGAATCGCGTAATCTTCAATCAAAAAGGCGGGGTGGGGAAATCCACCATCACCTGCAACCTGGCTGCCATCAGTGCAGCATCGGGGCTTCGGACCCTCGTGGTCGATTCCGATCCGCAGGGTAACTCCTCGCAGTATCTGCTCGGCGCAGAAGCAGAGTCCTGTGAGCACACTATCGCTGACTTCTACGCCTCCACCCTCGGTTTCCGACTCGGACCTCGCAAGCCCTCGGATCTAGGGCAATTCATCGCCGAGACACCGTTCGAGCATCTGCACATCCTGCCCGCGAACCGCGAGCTAGAGACACTGCAGAATAAGCTTGAGGCACGCTACAAGATCTATAAGCTACGGGACGCGCTCGCTAAGCTCGATACCCCCTTCGATGCCATCTACATCGACACCCCGCCGGCGTTGAATTTCTTCAGCCGATCGGCATTGATCGCCGCGCACCGCTGCTTGGTCCCCTTTGACTGTGACGATTTCTCCCGTCGTGCGCTCTACGAGCTGGTCGAGCACCTGGAAGAGATTCGCGAGGACCACAACGAAGGGCTCCGTGTCGAGGGCATCGTGGTGAACCAGTTCCAGCCTAACGCTAAGCTCCCACGCCAGCTGGTCGAGGAGCTCATCGACGAGGAGCTGCCTATCCTAACGCCCCATCTGAGCGCCTCGGTGAAGGTCCGCGAGTCGCACCAGAATGCTCAGCCGCTCATCCATTGGGCCCCGAAGCATAAGCTCACCGGGCAGTTCCGGGAACTCTACGAGAACCTCCATGGCGTGAGGATCGCCTCCTACTCCTAGAAGCCCACCAGGCTCAGCGCTCGTCGCGATCGCGGCGAGCCAGGAGACGATCAAGCTCATTCGCGAAAGCCTGGCGATCACGCTGGCTCAGCGCCGGCGCCCCGCCGGTCTCTATACCGCTGGCACGCAGCGTGTCCATAAAATCCCGCATATTCAAGCGCTCCCGGATCGTCTCGGGCGTATAGCGCTCACCACGAGGATTAAGCGCCTCCGCACCCGCCTCGATGACCTCGGCGGCCAGCGGGATATCCGCGGTGACGACCAGATCCCCAGGCGCCACCCGACGGACGATCTCATGGTCCGCCACGTCGAACCCCGACGCCACTTGGACGGAGCGGATCACCTTTGACGGCGGTACGCGGATCGGGTGGTTGGCCACCAGCGTCAGCTCCACCTGCGTACGCTCGGCAGCGCGAAAGAGGATCTCCTTGATGGCTCCCGGACAGGCGTCCGCGTCGACCCAGATTCTCATGATGCGCCCCCTGGTTTGCCTCGGTCACGGTGTCAGCACAGCGGCCGGTAATCAGCCACCGAGCCGATGCAGCGTCACAGCGTAACCGATCGCCACCGCCCCCAGGCAGAGGACAGTGGTAACGAGCACATTGGCGCCGGCCAGCGCGGGCGCCCGCTCCAAGAGCGCCAGGGTCTCCAGGCTGAAGATGGAGAAGGTGGTGAACCCGCCGCAGAAGCCGTTCACGGCAAACTGCCGCCAGTGGCCGGGCAGCGTCCGCTCGCCCGGGTCCGCCGCCGACCAGGCGGCCACGATACCGATCAGCAGCGACCCCAGGGCGTTCACCAGCAGCGTGCCCCACGGGAAAGCCACCCCGCCAGCGAGCTCCATGACGCCATCGAGCCCGTAGCGGCTCACCCCGCCCAGGGCGCTGCCGGCGGCCACCCAGAGGGTAATCCTCATGCGCCGCCCCCCGGCGGGATCAACGCACCCGCCTGCAGACCGAGCCAGGCCCCGACCAGGGTGAGCGCCAGGGTGGCCAGGATGTTACCGATGGCCCGAGGCCAACCACCGGCCTGGGCAAGGGTGAAGGTCTGCAGGGCGAAGGAGGAGACCGTGGTGTAACTGCCGCAGAACCCGATCAGCAGCAGCCCCTCAAGGGTGGGCAGGCCGCCCGTGGCCGCCAGCGCCGCCGCCAGCAGGCCAGCCAGCAGCGCGCCGGAGGCGTTGACCACCAGCGCCCCCCAGGGGAATGCCTCGCCCAGCCACCGATTGACCAGCGCCGCCACCCAGAAGCGGGCGACACCACCCAGCGCGCTGCCCACGGCCACCGCCAAGACGCCTGCCAAGCCAGCCGCCATCGCCATGGGTCGTGGATAGTACACTGCCGAATCCATCGCTGGAAGGATCGACCAGTGCGCTCCGCACCCTTCCGCCCAGGCTGCATCATTGGTGAGCCACCAGAGGAACACGCGCGTATCCAGGCAGAGCGGGAGCAGCACACCCAGCACGATCGGGGATGGCGATCAGGCGCGCGGCATCCCGGCGGCGGGCACGAAGACCCGCGCGCCGTCGGCCTCGGTGGCCACCAGCCGCTGGCCGTAGAGCCGCTCCAGCGCCTCAGTGACCAGCATCACCCCGGTCGGCCCCCAGCAGGCGTCGCCATTGGGATAGAGGAGCAGGATGTGCGTGCACCAGCGTGCAGCCAGGTTAATGTCGTGCAGGCAGAGGAGGACCCCGCGGCCCGCCCGCGCCTGCCCGGCGAGGAGATCCATCACCGCGACCTGGTGGCGTAGATCGAGGTGGTTGGTAGGCTCGTCGGCCAGCCACACAGTCGGATCCTGGGCCAGCACGGTGGCCATCGCCAGGCGCTGGCGCTCACCGCCGGAAAGGGTACTGACCAGGCGCCCCTCCAGGCCGCCGAGTTCCAGTCGCTCCAGGGCCTGTCGGGCGCAGGCCAGGTCCTCCGCGGTCTCCAGCTCCCACGGAGCCAGGTAGGGATGGCGTCCGATGAGGGCAGTCTCCAGCACCGAGGCCGGGAAGCCGTCATAGCGCTCCTGGAAGACCACCCCCAGGCGTCGGGCCAGGGCCTTGCGCCGCCAGCGGCACAGACCCACGCCATCGAGCTCCACCGCCCCGGAGCGCGGGGCGCGCAGGCCGGCCAGGGTATGCAGGAGGGTCGTCTTCCCGGCCCCGTTGGGGCCGAGGACACCCCACACCTCGCCGGGCTCAATGGCGAAGTTGAGTGGGTAGCCATCCGCCCGCTCGGGGATATCGATGATCAGGTCCTGAGCCTGCAGCATGATGCGGCCTACCGACTCCGGTGTAGCAGATAGAGGAATAGCGGGACGCCGAGCATCGCCGTGATCACGCCCACCGGCAACTGCTCCGGGGCGATCAGGGTGCGCGCGAAGACGTCCGCCAGCACCAACAGCGCCCCGCCGGCCAGCGCCGAGGCAGGCAGGATCAGACGCTGATCGTTGCCCAGCACCAAGCGGAGCATGTGCGGCACCACCAAACCGACAAACCCGATACTCCCGGAGGTAGTCACGGCTACCGCGGTCAGCACGCTAGCTGCCACGTAGACCGCCCACTCCAGCGGACGCACGGCGACGCCGAGGGCGGCGGCCTGGAGGGAGCCCCGGGCGAGGACATTGAGACTGCGCCCCAGGGGGATCGTCACCGCCACGGCCACCGCCAGGGCCGGCAGGGCCAGCCACGGGCTGCGCGCGTAGGCCAGATCACCCATGAGCCAGTAGAGCATCCCGGGCAGCCGCTCGGTGGGGCCGACGGAGAGCATGAAAGTCACCAGCGCCCCCCAGCCGGAGGCCACCACCACGCCGGTGAGCAGCAACCGGGTCGGCGTCCAGCTGCCGGTACCGTGGGCCAGGCCAAAGACCAGAAGGGTCGAGAAGAGTGCCCCGATAAAGGCGGCCCCGGAGACCAACGCCATCCCCAGACCGGCGAGCATGGCCGCCAGGGCACCCACGGCGGCGCCACCGGAGAGCCCGAGCACATAGGGATCGGCGAGCGGGTTGCGCAGCAGCACCTGCATCAGCGCCCCCGCCACCGCCAGCAAGCCGCCGACGGCGAAGGCGGCCAGGGCGCGGGGCAATCGCAGCTCAAGGACCAGGGTGCGGTGCAAGGGCTCCCCGCCACCGGCCAGAGCCGCCAGGATCTCACCCGGGGTCAAAGGTACGCTGCCGATGGCCACCGCCGTGGCCACCGCCAGCAGCGCCGCACCGGCCAGCCCGGCCAGCGGCACCAGGAAGCGCATCGGCGAGCCGATGCGACTCGGCCGGGCCAGGGCACCGCCCTCCTCGCTCACCGCCCCGGAGCGCGCCCGATGATCGGCTGTGCGCTCAACCCTCATCAGCGGTTGCGACGGGCCTGCTCGAGCTTGTCACAAAGCACCCGGGTCCCCTCCAGGATGCGCGGCGTCGGGCGCTGGATCGTCGACGGCTCGACGAAGAAGAGGTTGTCCCTGGCGGTGGCCTCGAGGGCGTCGTAGCGCCGCCATTCCTCCAGCCACGAGTCGTCGGCCTCGCCCATGCCCCCGGCGACGATCGCCTCCGGGTCGGCCTCAAGGATGGACTCGGTGTCCAGCCGTGGCGTCAGGCTGTCGAGATCGCCGAAGACGTTCTCGCCACCGCAGATGCGGATCGACTCACTGATGATCTGCTCGTCGTTGATGGTCATCAACGGGTCCGGCCAGATCTGGTAGAAGACCCGTATCGGATCGCGGTCGGCGTACTCGGCCTCCAGCTCATCCCGCGCATCGCGGAACCGGGCCGCCTCAGCGTCAGCCTCGTCCTCAGTACCGGCCAGGGTGCCCAGGCGCTCCAGGGAGGTGGCGATCTCCTCGAGAACCTTCGGATCGCTGCGGTAGAGCGGCAGGCCCAGGGCCTCGATCCGCTCCAGCTGGCTGCCGGCGTTGCCGCTGGTCCAGCCCACTACCAGATCCGGATCCTCCGCGAGGATCGACTCCACATCCAGGCGATCATAGGTGCCGACCCGCGGCAGCTCCTCGGCCGCCTCCGGGTAGTCCGCGTGACTGACGGCGGCCACCACCCGCTCGCCGGCGCCGGCGGCGAAGAGCAGCTCCGCTGCCCCCGGCGACAGGGCCACAATCCGCTCCGCCGGGGCCTCCAGACAGACCTCGCCGCCGGCGTCATCCACGACACAGCGCTCACCGGCGTGGGCCGGTGCCCACGCCACCAGCGACGCCAAGCATCCGGCTGCGATGCCCCCTAGCGCGGTTCGGGCCCCGGCGGGGCGTCCTCGAAGACCTCGGCCCCGATGAGCCGGGCCTCCAGGCTGGCCAGCACCACTTCTTCGTGGGCCTCGTGCGGGTACAACACCCAGTGGCCCTGACCGTCCGCCCGGTAGAGTTCCAGGCTCCCGATCTCCGGGTCGATGAGGAGATACTCCCGGAGCGAAGGGAGCTTGCGGTAGGCGGCAAACTTGGCACCCCGGTCGTAGGCCGCCGTGGAGGGTGACAGCACCTCCACCACGAGGCACGGCGCCTCCTTGTGCTGGGACCGCTGATGATCGGTCGGATCGCAGGTCACCAGCACATCCGGATAGAAGAAGGCGTCGGCAGCCGCCACCCGCACTTTCATGTCCGCCATGAACGTACGGCAGCCCCCCCCGCGCAGTTGCTGGCGCAGGGCGCTGGCCACGTTCAGCGTCACGGTCACATGGCGGTCCGAGGCCCCGCCCATGGCGAAGACCTCCCCGGCCACGAACTCGTGCTTGAGGGGCTGCTCCACCTCCCAGGCGAGGTACGCCTCGGCGGTCATCCCGGCTGGCTGCGGATCGGCCATGGCTCGAACCTCGGATTGCACACCGAGGAGCAGTGTAGCACCGCGCCGATCCGACCCCGAGCCAACCCGCTGGGACCAGACCCCCTACCAATCTGGCCAACCTGCGTTGCGCCATCGCCCGGTTCTCCTCGGCGGACCGCGGACGCGGACCTTGCCACACCCTAATCACCATCGGCAGCACGCTGCCCGGCCGGTCGCCACAGGAGCTCGCCGCCGTTCTCGTAGCGGGAGAGGACCCGGGCGACCACGAAGAGCAGATCAGAGAGGCGATTGAGGTACGCCATGGACTCGTCGCGCACTGCCTCGTGGTGGCTCAGGGCCACCAGCTTGCGCTCCGCCCGGCGACAGACCGCCCGGGCGACGTGGCAGTCCGCCGTAGCCTTGCCGCCGCCGGGGAGGATGAACTCCTTGAGGTGCGGCAGGGAATCGTTGAAATACGCCAGCGCCCCATCCAGCCGGTCCACGGCCTCGACGGGCAGCGCCGAGTGCCCGGGCACGGCCAGCTCGGCACCCAGGTCGAAGAGTTCGTTCTGGACCTGGGCCAGCACCGGCGCCACGTCCTCCGGTAGCTCATGGGCCAGCAGCCGGCCCATGAAGCTGTTCAGCTCATCCACCTCACCGAAGG
>JBKGYE010000008.1:0-47152 GCA_046546255.1 Halorhodospira sp.
GCTTGAAAAGGTGGCCACCGTTGTTACTCCGTTACTGTTGGTTGTTGGTACTCCCTACCGTAACGGCAACGGTGGCTGCCCTTCGACTTCCCTTCTTACTTTCCCATCAAGTAGATAGCCGCGCTAACCGGTCACGCATGTACTGGTCTCGGATGGCTCGTATAGCGCCCGTCATCGAGGTGCAGGCGCTGCTTGGCCAGGTCCGGATCCTGCGGTCCTTCCCCCGGAGAGAAGTTGGTCGGGCGAAAAGCGCGTCGGCGTGGCGTCAGCTCCAGGGCACCATAGCGCAGCAGCTCCTCGGTACTGGTGACCACCATCGGGGTATCCAAACGCACCAGCACACCTTCCAATCGCTCGGGATCCGGCGGCGGCCAGCGGACCTCATGAACGGCCGCCTGACTGGCACCGCAATCACGGATACTTTGCAGCTGTGCCAGCTGGGGACGACCGCGATTGACATCGGCCACCCCCTCAAGGAGCAATCGCCGCCCCGGCTCGATACGCCTACGCTGCGCCTGGCTCAAGCTCGGTGCATAAACGAACAAACCGGCAGGCCGACCATCGGGGGCCCGCTCTGTGCCCTGGATAAAGAAACCGTTGAGTTCATCCTCTTCAAGGAAGACGCCGGTCACCACCCCCATCACGGCCAGCGTCCCCTCAGGCGCTTTACGCTCACTGGCTTGCCCCGGCGAGCTCGTGGACTGGGACGGTATCGAGGTCTTCACAGGCATCGGCCACCGCCAGCAGCGACATACCCAGCGCCAGCGCGAGCAAGAGGAACCGCCCCAGGAGCATGATCACCCCCCTCGCCAGACTGACTCGATCTGGGCTGAGGCCGAGAGCTTGGCCATCAAGCGTGAGAGCTGATGAACATCGCTGACCCGGACATCGATCTCGATGCGGTAGCCCTCGGCCGCTTCACTATGCGTACGCAAACCATCGAGCCGCACCCCCTCCTGCCCACATAGGCGCGTGATCTGATTCAGGGGCTCATCGAGGGCATCGGCATGCACGTGGATCTGCACCGGGTAACGACCCGTCGGTGTCCGCTGCCAGCTCACGTCGAGCAGCCGCTCTGGCTCGTGCTGACGCAGCTGCTCGACATTGGAACAATCCTGACGATGGATGCTCACCCCTGAGCCACGAGTGAGAAAGCCGACGATGGCATCCCCCGGTGCTGGGGCGCAGCAGCGCGCCATACGCGTCAGCAGGTTGCCAACCCCTTCGACGGTAATATCCCCTTCCTCGGCAGCCTCCTTCTCACGGCTCCGCACGCCACGCGCTGACCATTCCGCCGGCGCCTCGGGACGTTGCGGCAGCAGTAGGTCGCGCAGCAGAGCAGCGATCTGCCCCGAGGTCACCTCACCACGACCAAGGGCGGACAAGAACAGATCGGTACGCGAATAGCGGCTGCGCCGGACCACCTCCTCGGTACTCACCTCCTCGAGCCCTAGACGGCGCAGTTCCTTCTCCAGCGCCTGGCGACCGGCGGCAACGTTCTTGTCGTGATCGCGCTGGCGGAACCAGGTCCGTACCTTGCTCCGAGCACGATTGGTGTAGAGATACCCCAGCTCCGGGTTCATCCAGTCCCGGCTCGGGCGCTGCTCCCGGCTGGTGAGGATCTCCACGCGGTCACCGTTATCCAGCTGACGGGTCAGTTGAGCGATCCGGCCATTGATCTTTGCACCGCGACAGCGATGCCCCAGGTTGGTATGGATGTGATAGGCAAAATCCAGGGCCGTTGCGCCACGCGGCAGATCGATGACATCGCCATCCGGTGTCAAGGCGTAGACCCGATCCGCAAAGACCTCGGCACGGACACGGTCGACAAAATCGCCTTCCTCATCCTCCCGCCCCCACTCTAGGAGCTGACGCAGCCAAGCGATCTTGCGCTCGAACTCCGCATCCTGCTTGCCACCTTCCTTGTAGCGCCAGTGTGCGGCGATGCCTAGCTCCGCCTCCGCGTGCATCTCGTGGGTGCGGATCTGCACCTCCACGGACTTGCCTGCGGGACCGACAACAGCGGTGTGCAGAGAGCGGTAGTTGTTCTCTTTTGGGGTCGCGATGTAATCGTCGAACTCTCGAGGGATCGGGGTCCAGAGGCCGTGGACGATACCCAGGGCCGCATAGCAGGCACGCTCATCATCCACCAAGATACGCACCGCACGCAGGTCATAGAGGTCATCGAAACGTAGCCCCTTACGCTGCATCTTGCGATAGATGCTATAGATATGCTTAGGTCGGCCGTAGACTTCAGCCCGCAACCCCGCCTCATCCATCGCCGTCTGCAGCTCACGAGCCACTTGCTGGATGTACGCCTCGCGATCACGGCGGCGCTCGGCAAGCCGCTTGGCCAGAGCCATATAGGCCTCTGGCTCCAGGTAACGAAAGGCTAGGTCCTCAAGCTCCCACTTGAGCTGCCAGATCCCTAGGCGATTGGCCAGTGGCGCGTAGATATCCCGCGTCTCGCGTGCCAGCCGCGCACGCTGTGCCTCGGCCAGGCCACGTGCGCTACGCAGGTCATGGAGCCGCTCGGCCAGCGCGATAAAGACCACGCGCACATCCCGCGCCATGGCCAGTAGCATCTTACGCAGCCCCTCGGCGCGCTCGCCTTGGATGGCCTCTTCAAGCTCGGCTGCATCACGGAAGTTACCGATTCCGTGCATTCGCCGAACCCCACGGATCAGCTCGGCGATCTCCCCACCCAGCTCCTTACGCAGGAGAGGCCCACTGCGCTCGTCGAGCTCAGGCAGATCGTGGACCAAGGCCGCCGCCAGGGTGGCTGCATCCAGGCCAAGCTCGGCAAGGATGGTGGCCGTATAGACAGCGTGAGCGAAGTAAGCCTCCCCGGATTCGCGCAGGCACCCCCCATAGGCGGCACGGGCTTGGTACCAAGCTCGCTCGAGCAGCTTGCGCTCAGGACCAGCGAATCTTATAGGTAAACGCTGGAACCATGCCTGTGGCTCAAGAGCGGTGACATCATCGATATCGGCAAGGGTCGACTGGACCATGGGTTCCGAGGTTTGGGCTCATTAGGGATCGAAACCGGGGATGCTGGAGTTAGCCCTGAGGCGCCTCTGAGCCCGGCCCCAGCAACAGCGGATTCCAGCTTGCCTACCTTGGTAGGCAGGGTAAGGCGCACTGCCTTCCCGGGTGGGAGGCCACCAGCAGCCGCGGGCCGCCTCCAGGCACCCCCTGCCCCCCCCTGCATCCCTTGCCGGAGGGCCGGATACCATTTCGCGCTCACGGCAGGGACGGCAGGGAAAGCAGTGCCAGGGGCAGACCAAGGGCAGGATCAGGCCGGCTCGCCGGACTCGATCTCGACACCTGCATGCTCCAAGGACCGGGCCACGCTCGCATCGTTACTGGCCTCTACCGGGCGAGTCAGATCCCACAGGAAGCTTACCTTGAAGCCTGCGGCGGCACCGTCCTCGGCACTCCATAGGACACAGTAGTCTCGGGCCAAGCCACAGAGATAGAGGGTCTCCACACCGCGCTCGCGCAGCCATCCTGCCAGTCCGGTAGGTGGGCGGCTACCATCGGGGGCGATATTCTCGCGGAAGGCACTGTAGGAATCCACTTGCGGATCCGTAGCCTTGCGCAGGATAAGGTCTACATGCTGCCAGGGCACTCGCTGGTGGAGCTCCGCCCCCGGCTCGCCCTGAACGCAGTGGTCCGGCCACAGCACCTGCTCCGCACCGTAGAGCTCAACCACCTCGAAGGGTGCACGCCCAGCATGGCTGGAAGCGAAAGAGATGTGGCCTGGCGGGTGCCAGTCCTGGGTCGCCACCACATGACGGAAGCGCCCTTGGCGAAGCAGTCGGCTGATGGGATCGATCACCGCATCCCCTGCCTGCGTCGCCAGGGCACCACCAGGCATGAAATCCGGCTGCACGTCGATGACCAGAAGTGCCGAACGTGCTGGATCCTGAGGCATGCTCTCACGCACAGCGACCTCCCGCAGAACCACGGAGACCTCTTGTGTATCATGGGCCGTAACCGATCCCGAGGCAACCTAGGTCGCGGGAGGACACACCATAGCAAGCGCTACTCGCCGTCTTCCACAGCCTTCATGGATAGGCGGATTCGCCCTTGGCGATCTACCTCCAGGACCTTGACCCGCACCGAGTCCCCTTCAGAGAGCTCGTCGGCTACATTCTCCACGCGATCATTGGAGATCTGGGAGATGTGTACCAGACCGTCGCGCCCCGGCAGGATGTTGACGAAGGCACCGAAATCCATGAGCTTGGCTACCTTGCCTTCGTAGACCTTGCCGACCTCGACATCAGCGGTGAGCAGCTCGATGCGCTTCTTGGCCTCCTCGGCAGCCGCCTTATCCGCCGAGGCGATGGTGACCACGCCCTCGTCACTGATATCGATATTGGTGCCCGTCTCCTCAGTCAGGCCGCGGATGGTCGCCCCGCCTTTGCCGATCACGTCCCGGATCCGCTCAGGGTCGATCTTCATGGTCATCAGCCGCGGCGCGTACTCGGACATCTGCTCACGCGGCCGATCCAGGACCTGATCCATCTGATCCAGGATATGCAAGCGGCCCGAGCGAGCCTGCTCCAGGGCCTGCTCCATGATCTCCCGGGTGATACCGTCGATCTTGATGTCCATCTGCAACGCGGTAACCCCATCCCGGCTACCAGCAACCTTGAAATCCATATCCCCGAGGTGGTCCTCATCACCGAGGATATCGGTGAGCACCGCGAACTCCTCGCCTTCCTTGATCAGCCCCATAGCAATACCCGCCACCTGGGCCTTCAGCGGCACACCGGCATCCATCAGCGACAGGCTGGTTCCGCAGACCGTGGCCATAGAGGAAGAGCCATTGGACTCGGTGATCTCAGAGACGACCCGTATGACATAGGGGAACTGCTCGTCGTCTGGCATCACTGCCTGCACGCCACGCTTCGCCAGCTTCCCGTGACCGATTTCACGACGCTTGGGCGTGCCGATAAAACCGGTTTCACCGACGCAGTACGGCGGGAAGTTGTAGTGCAGCATGAACGGCTCGCGCCGCTCCCCTTCGAGCGCGTCGATCACCTGGGCATCACGCCCGGTCCCCAAGGTGCTCACCACGATGGCCTGTGTCTCACCCCGGGTGAAGACTGCAGAGCCGTGGGTACGCGGCAGGACGCCAGCCTGGATATTGAGCGGGCGCACCGTTTGATTATCGCGGCCATCGATCCGCGGCTCGCTAGCGAGGATACGCCCGCGCACGATGCGCTTTTCCAGCGCCTTGAACGCCTCACCGACTTCGCCGGCGCCCCACCCTTCCTCGCGCTCCTCATCGACGAGCCGCTCGAGCGCTTTGTCGCGCAGGGCGCTGACGCGCTCATTACGCTCCTGTTTGTCGGCGATGCGGTAAGCCGCCTCAAGATCCGCACGGATGAACTCGGCGAGCACCGTCTCCAGGGACGCCTCCTGCTCCGGCGGCTGCCAATCCCAGCGCGGCTTGCCAGCCTCAGCAGCCAGGTCGTTGATGGCATCGATGGCCGTCTGCATCTGCTCGTGGCCGTACAGCACGGCATCGAGCATCGTGCTCTCCGGCAGCATATTGGCCTCGGATTCGACCATGAGCACGGCGTCCTTGGTACCCGCAACCACCAGGTCCAGATCCGATTCAGCAGTCTGGGTGAATGTGGGGTTGAGCACGAACTCGCCGTTGATGTAACCGACGCGGCAGGCGCCAATAGGCCCCTCGAAGGGGATGCCGGACAGGGTCAGGGCCGCCGAAGTGCCGATCATCGCAGGGACATCGGCATCCACCTCGTCATTGAGCGAGAGCACCGTGGCAATGACCTGCACCTCTTGGCGAAACCCCTCCGGGAACAAGGGACGGATAGGGCGATCAATCAAGCGGCAGGTTAAGGTCTCTTTCTCCGAGGGACGCCCCTCACGCTTGAAGAACCCCCCCGGGATACGGCCTGCGGCGTAGGTGCGCTCTTGGTAGTTGACGGTCAGAGGCAGAAAGTCGCGGGCTGATCCCGGATCCTTCTTGCCGACCACCGTCACGAGGACGACCGTATCAGCCATGTTGACCAGGACAGCTCCGTCGGCCTGACGGGCAACCCCCCCGGTCTCTAGCGTCACCTGATGATCGCCGTACTGAAAGGTGCGCTTGGATGGGGTCAAGGATAGCTGGCTCTCGCTCATATTCTTTATCACCCCTAGCGCTTACTTGCGGATGCCGAGCCGTTCGATTACGTCCTGATAGCGGCTCCGGTCCTTGCGCTTGAGGTAGTCGAGGAGCTTGCGGCGCTGGCTGACCAGCTTAAGCAGCCCCTGACGAGAGTGATGATCCTGCTTATGAACCGAGAAGTGCTCGGTCAAGTACTGGATCCGGGCCGAAAGCAATGCGATCTGCACTTCCGGGGAGCCAGTATCCGAGGGAGAGCGGCGAAACTGCTCGACGATCTCCGCTTTTTGTTCAGCATTCAGCGACATTGATGAACTCCTGGTGCGCTCGATTCGGGCCTGTAAAAGGCTGACAGTTTAGCCCTCGAGAGGGCAGAGGAACAAGAATGCACCACTTGGACGTACGGTTGCGCAACGGCAAGCGGCACAGCTAGCGTCGCGCCACCAGCCGCTTGGGCCCGACGCGGCCATCTTCCAGAACCTGGCCCATCCCAAGGAAGCTGCCGGCACGGTCATAGAGTCGCAGCCAGCCCTCAGTAGGCGCCTTGGGCACGAAGATGGGCTGCCCTTGAACCACGAAATAGGCCAGGTCATCTGCAAGCTCAACCCCCGGGTACTGCTGCAGCGCCGAGTCCATCGGCAGCAGCGTGGCATCGAGCGCCTCGCCCCCTTCCTCGGCCCGTGCCCGCAGCATCTCCATGGTCCACATCCCTAGCTCTTGATAAGGCCCCAGGCCGAGCCGGCGCAGGGCGCAGACATGGCCGACGGTTCCCAGGGATCGTGCGATATCCTCGGCCAACGTGCGGATGTAGGTGCCCTTGGCGCAATGGACAACAAGCTCTAGCTCGTTATCGTGGCGAGCGATGAGCTGCAGATCGTAGATCTCCACCGTGCGTGGCTTACGCTCCACCTCCACCCCTTGGCGGGCGAGATCATAAAGGCGCTTGCCCTGGTGCTTGATCGCCGAGTACATCGGCGGCAGCTGCTCGATGGCGCCGCGGAACCCCAGCAACGCCGAGGCCACCTGCGCATCCTCCAAGCTGGGGACGGGAGCTCGCTCCGTCTCCTCACCCTCTGCATCCCCGGTATCGGTCGCAACACCGAGCCGGCAAGTAACAACGTAACGCTTATCGGCGTCCAGCAGGAAGCCGGAAACCTTCGTGGCGTCCCCGAAGCAGATTGGCAGTAGCCCCGTGGCCAACGGATCCAGGCTGCCGGTGTGGCCGGCCTTGCGAGCCCCAAACAGGCGCTTGACCTCCTGCAGGGCCTTGTTCGAGGTCAGCCCCGTCGGCTTGTCGAGCAGCAGCACGCCGGTGACATTACGCCCACCGCGCCTTTTCGCCATTCGCGTTTTACTCCTTGCCTCGTTGCTCGTCATCCGCACCTTCCGCCCGGGGGGCCACCTCATCGATCAAAGCGCTCAGACGGGCCCCGCGGTCGAAGGCCGTGTCGTGGACAAAACGCATGTGCGGGATGCGTTTGGCCCGGATACGCCGCGCCACCTGGGTGCGCAGGAACCCATGGGCCCGATTGAGCACTTCGACACACGCCTCCACCTCCTCGGCCTCGGCCCCGAGAACCGTAAGGTACACCGTGGCATGCGAGAGGTCTCGACTGACCTGCACCTCTGAGAAGGTCACCGAGCCGACGCGGGGGTCATCGACCTCATCCCGGACCACTTCCACCAGCTCCCGACGGAGCTGCTCGGCGATCCGACGGCTACGTGGATACTCTTTCGCCATGGTCATGCTACAGGCTGCGCTGCACCTCTATGCGCTCGAAACACTCGATCTGGTCACCGACACGGACATCGTTGTAGTCCCGCACCCCGATGCCACACTCGGTACCGGCGCGCACCTCGTTGACGTCATCTTTAAAGCGGCGCAGCGACTCCAGTTCGCCCTCGAAGACCACCACCCCCTCGCGCAGCACGCGGATGGGATTGCGCCGGCGGACTACGCCATCGATCACCAGGCAGCCGGCGATCTGACCGAGCTTGGAGGAGCGGAAGACATCGCGGACTTCCGCTGTGCCGAGGATACGCTCCTCGAGTTCGGGCTCGAGCATCCCGGAGATGGCGTTCTTAACCTGCTCGATGGCGTCGTAGATAACGCTGTAATAGTGCAGATCAACCCCGTTCTCCTGGACCAGGCGCTTCGCCGCTGCGTCCGCGCGCACATTGAAGCCGATGAGGATGGCCTCCGAGGCCAGCGCCAAGTTGACGTCGGACTCGGTGATCGCCCCTACACCGGAGGAGACCACACGCACACGCACCTCATCGTGGGAGAGGTCCTCGAGGGATTGCCGCAGGGCCTCGGCAGAGCCGTGGACATCCGCCTTGACCACCAAGTTGATAGTGGAGAGCTCCTCTTCCTTGAGCTGGGAGAAGAGATTCTCCATGCGCGCGGCTTGCTGCTGCGCCAAGCGTTTCTCACGCTGGCGCTCCGTACGGCTCTCGGCCACTTCCCGGGCCTTGCGCTCATCCTCGACGGCGAGCAGATCGTCCCCCGCCTCCGGCAACCCGGAGAGGCCAAGGATCTCCACCGGTGTCGACGGCCCAGCCTCGTTGACCCGCTGGCCATGCTCATCAACCAGCGCTCGCACGCGTCCAAACTCCGTGCCGGAGATCACCGTATCGCCACGGCGCAGGTAGCCGTTCTGGACCAGGACCGTAGCCACCGGTCCACGCCCCTTCTCTAGGCGCGACTCCAGGACCACACCCTGTGCCGGACAATCCTGAACCGCACTCAGCTCCTGGAGTTCGGCCTGCAGAACAATGGCCTCGATCAGGTCGTCGACGCCCTCGCCGGTCATCGCCGAGACATGGACAAACTGGGTCTCCCCCCCCCATTCCTCGGGGATCACCTCCATCTGGGAGAGTTCCTGCTTGACGCGGTTTGGATCCGCGTCTTCCTTATCCATCTTGTTGACGGCCACAACCACCGGCACCCCGGCAGCCCGAGCGTGCTCTACGGCCTCTTTCGTCTGCGGCATGACGCCATCATCGGCAGCGACGACCAGCACCACGATATCGGTCATCTGGGCGCCGCGAGCCC
The DNA here is from genome assembly GCA_046546255.1 of Halorhodospira sp. GTDB lineage: Bacteria > Pseudomonadota > Gammaproteobacteria > Nitrococcales > Halorhodospiraceae > Halorhodospira. The sequence continues at coordinate 9,201 of JBKGYE010000008.1, forward strand.
GCATCGCCGTGAACGCCTCGTGCCCCGGCGTATCCAGGAAGGTCGCACTACCGCTCGCGCCCTCGACCCGATAGGCGCCGATGTGCTGCGTGATACCACCGGCCTCGCTAGCGGCCACCTTGGCGCGCCGGATATAGTCGAGCAATGAGGTCTTGCCGTGGTCGACATGGCCCATGACGGTAACCACGGGCGCTCGGGCCACGCGCTCTCCCTCTGGCTCCTCAGCCTGGCGCAGCAGCTCCTCCTCAACGCCGTCCTCGCGCTCAAGCTTGGGCTTGTGCCCCATCTCCTCAACGAGGATCGCCGCGGTCTCCTGATCGATGGCTTGGTTGATGGTCGCCATGACACCCTGCTTCATCATCTCCTTGATCAGGGCGCCGGCCTTCATGCTCATACGATCGGCGAGCTCGGCGACGGTAATGGTCTCGGGGATCTCGACCTCGCGGATCATCGGTGCTGTCGGCCTCTCGAATTCCTGCTGCAGCTGCCGGGCCGCTGTGCTCCCGCCCGCACGCTTCTTGCCACGGCGAGCGCCGCCGCCCTCGTCACGCTTCTTCTTCTTGGGCTTCCCTTCCTGCTTGCGACGGGCGCGCTCTTCGGCTTCCCGTTCGCGCTTAGCCTCGAGCTCGGCACGCTTGCGCTCACGCTCCTCGTCGCGCTTCTTGGCCTCTTCTTGCTGGCTCTTGGGCTTATCCTTGAGGGCCTCGGCCTGGGCACGTGCAGTCTGCTCGGCGGCTGTTTCCTCTTCCGGAGCTGACGCCACCTCCGTAGCGGTCTCGGGCTCAGCGTCCTGCTGTTCCTCGCTAGCTGCGTCGGCCTCTGGCTGCGCTGCCGTCTGCTCGCTCACCGACAACTCGGCCGGGGCGTCCTCGCGGTCAGCGCCAGCCTCACGGTGCTGCTCCTCATCCGGCGCCGCCGGCGCAGCGGCCTCGCCGGCTCCCGCAGCCTGCTCGCGCTGCGCTTCCTCTTGCTCGAGAGCGCGCTCAAGCCGGGCTGCTGCCTGCTCAGCCTCCTCCTCCTGCTTCTTCTTCTCTTCGGCCTCGATATCACTGCGCTTGACATAGGTCCGCTTCTTACGGACCTCAACGTTGACGGTCCGCGTCTGGCGCGGACCACGGCTGCCAGCATCGCGCCCTGCCGGCATCTTTAGCTGGCTATGGCTGCGCCGCTTGAGGGTGATCTTCTTGGGAGACCCGCCGGAGCCGCCGCTGTCCTCTTCCTGGCTTTGCCCCCCCTGGCGCAGGTGCGCAAGCAGGGTCGCTTTGTCCTCAGCCGAGAGCTCTGCTTCCTCATCGCGACGGCCAAGGCCCGCCGCCTCCAGCTGCACCTGGAGACGCTCCACGGGGATCCCCACCGTCTGCGCAAATTGCTTAACCGTCGTTTCCGCCATATAACACTCTCCGGACGCGGCCCAACCAGAGACCTCGTCTCTCCCCTTTATTCAGTCAGCGCGCTCGTCGCCTTCGCTAGCAGCGAACCACGGCTCGCGGGCCTTCATGATCAGCCTGCCAGCCCGATCCTCGTCCATGCCCTCGAGCTCCATCAGATCGTCCACGGACTGATCCGCTAGATCCTCAACCGTGGCAATACCGAGCTCAGCGAGGGCCTTGGACGTCTGCTCATCCATGCCCTCGAGGGCGATCAGCTCTCCGCTAGGCTGGCTTCCGCTAGCCTCCTCGGCAATCGCCTGGGCCAGGAGCACATCCCGGGCACGGCTGCGCAGGGCCTCAACGATCTCCTCATCGAACTCCTCAACCTCCAGCAGCTCTGCGGTCGGCACGTAGGCCACTTCCTCGATGCTGGAGAAACCTTCCTGAACCAGGACCCCTGCGACCTCATCGTCGACATCGAGGTGATCCTTGAACAGCTGCAGCAGCTCCCCTGCCTCGCGCTCGCTCTTCGCCTCCGCCTCCTCGGCAGTCATGACGTTGAGCTCCCAGCCAGTGAGCTCGCTGGCCAGGCGTACGTTCTGCCCGCCTCGCCCAATGGCCTGGGATAGCTGCTCCTCGGCCACGGCGATATCCATAGCGCCGCGCTCTTCATCGACGACGATAGACTCTACTTCCGCAGGCGCCAGGGCGTTGATCACAAACTGCGCCGGATTCTCGTCCCATAGGATGATATCGATGCGCTCGCCGCTGAGCTCGTTGGACACAGCCTGAACGCGGGAGCCGCGCATACCGACACAGGCCCCCACCGGATCGATCCGTGGATCCAGCGGGCGAACCGAGATCTTGGCGCGCATACCCGGGTCCCGGGCAGCACCAAGGATCTCGATCAAACCTTGCCCGACTTCCGGCACCTCGATCTTGAACAGCTCTACGAGGAACTCGTTGGCCGTACGGCTAACGAACAGCTGCGGCCCACGCGGCTCCGGGCGGACATCACGCAAGTAGCCACGAATCCGATCATTGGGGCGAATCGCCTCGCGCGGGATCTGATCTTCCCGGGCAACCAGCGCCTCGGTACTCTCCCCCAAATCGATGATGGCATTGCCCCGCTCCATGCGCTTGACGGTACCGTTGACCAATTCGCCGATCCGCCCCTTGTAGGCCTCGACGACCTTGGCCCGCTCGGCCTCACGCACCTTCTGCACAATGACCTGCTTAGCGGTCTGCGCGGCAATGCGACCAAAGTCCACCGACTCGATGGGCTCTTCCAGATGGCCACCGACCTCGACGCTCGGGTCCCGCTCGCGCGCACGCTCCAGGCTGATCTGGCGCTGTGGATCCTCGACAGACTCCTCGTCGGGCACCACTTCCCAGCGGCGATAGGTCGCGTAATCGCCGGTCTGTCGATTGACCGAGACCCGGGCATCGATATCCTCGGCGTGACGCTTACGCGTGGCCGAGGCTAGGGCCGCTTCAATGGCCTCGAAGATCACCTCCCGATCTACGCCCTTCTCGTTGGAGGTGGCCTCCACGACCAACAGGATATCTTTACTCATGCCTCCGACTCCGCTGTTCTTCTGCGGCCGACAGCTGTTACGGCTCCAGGTCGAGCCGCGCCCGATCGATCAGCTCCAAGGGGATGCGCAGCTCATAGCCGTCGACATCGCGCACCACCACGTGCTCACCCTCCAGCCCACCGAGGACACCCTTGACCCGGCGCCGCCCCTCGTAGAACTCCAGCAACCGCAGCTGGATACGCTCGCCGCTGAAGCGATCATAGTCCGCTGCCTTAAAAATAGGACGATCGAGACCCGGCGATGAGACTTCCAGGTTGTACGCACCGTCGATCGGGTCTTCTACATCGAGCAAACCGCTAAGCTGGTGGCTGACCGCCTCACAGTCCTCGAGTCGGATTCCTGCGGGGGTATCGATATACACCCGCAGGGTTCGGTTCCCTTTGGACCCCACCAGCTCCACACCGACCAGCTCATAACCGAGGCCGGTGACCGTCGGCTCCAACAGCGAGTGAAGCGTTTGGATTCGCGACATCCGGCACCCACAAACAAAAAGAGGGCCCAAGGCCCTCCCCCCGAGTCCGCACGCCGGCGAACCGACGGCGGGCGTTTCAAAGAGCGTGCAAGCTCTACTGCCCTTGCACTTCCGGGAGATGATTATACACACCCGCCTAAGGACAAAAAAGCGCACCGGGGCGGGCCCTGCAAGCATAAAAAAAGGCGGCCACTGGCCGCCTTTTTTGGCGTTGGTAGCGGGGGCAGGATTCGAACCTGCGACCTTCGGGTTATGAGCCCGACGAGCTACCTGACTGCTCCACCCCGCATCTGATAAGGTGCATCCTACACATACAGCATGCAAAGTTCAAGCCGTTTTGTCGCCGCCCCCGCGCAGCTTAGGTACGGCTTACAAGCCAATCGCTGCCCGACACAGGGCGATCAACCGCTCCGGGAAGATTCCCAGGACCAGCACGGCGACACCGTTGACCACCAGCATGCTACGGATCGTCGCCGACGCTCCCGGGAACGGCAAGGTCGCTGCCTGCTCCCCCGCCTGCGGACGGTCGAAGTAGGCCACCTTGAGCACCCGCAGGTAATAGAAGGCCCCGACTACCGCGGCGACGACCGCAAAGATCGCCATCGGGATCAAGCCTGCCTCGACCGCTGCCTGGAGAACTAGATACTTAGCGTAGAATCCGACCGTACCCGGGATGCCGGTCATGGAGATCAACACTAGCAGCAGCACGCCAGCATAGACCGGATGGCGCTCATTGAGCCCACGCAGATCCTCGATCTCCTCGGCCTCTAGGTCACTCCGGGAAAGCACCACGATCACCCCGAAGGCTCCGGCAGCCATGATGCTATAAGCAATTGTGTAGAATAGCGCCGCCGCATGCCCGGCATCCGTACCAGCGGCGAAGCCGACGAAGATGAAACCAGCATGAGCAATGGCGGAGTAGGCGAGCATGCGCTTGAAGCTCGTCTGCACGATGGCAATGAGGTTGCCTACGAGCAGCGAGGCCACCGCCAGCAACAGCAGCATCGGCTGCAGCTGCTCATGCAACGGCCCTAGCCCATCGACAAGGAGGCGCAGGAACAAAGCGACAGCGGCCACCTTCGGTGCCGTGCTTAGGAACAGGGTCACCGGGGTCGGCGCTCCCTGATAGACATCGGGCACCCAGGCGTGGAACGGGGCCGCACCGAGCTTGAATGCTACGCCGACGAGCAGGAAGACCGTGCCAAAGAGCAGCAGCAATGGATCCTCATGGTGGGCGGCCACCTGGGCAATCACGCTTAGCTCCAGGCTTGCGGTGGCACCATAGACCATGGACATACCGTAGAGCAGGATCCCTGAGGCTAAGGAGCCGAGCACGAAATACTTGATCGCCGCCTCAGCGGCCCGCTGCGAATCGCGGTGGTAGGCCACGAGGGCATAGAGCGCCAGTGACAGCAGCTCCAGCCCTAGGTAGAGGCTCAGCAAGCTCGCCCCAGAGGCGAGCACGAGCATGCCGAGGTTGGCAAACAGCACCAGCAGGTAATACTCCCCCTGCAGCAACCCCCGCTCGCTTAAGTAGGGGCGACTGTAGCCCAAAGCCAGCGCGGAGAGCAGGACCACCGCCGCCTTGATCACCGCACCGAGGGCATCGGCGACGTAGTGCCCGGAGAAGGTTACCTCCTCACCACCCCACTGGGTGCCCAACGCGAGCACCGCGGTGACCAGAAGCGCCCCCTGGGTCAGGTAGAGGGTGACCGTACGGCGGGGATCCTTGGAGAACAGGTCCACCACCAGCACCCCGCATAGGGCTGCCAACAACCACATTTCCGGCAGCGCCGCGGAGAAATCGGGCGTCTCGAATGTCATTGCCTCTCCTTCCTTACCGGGCAGCCGAGACCGCTGCAGAGACGTCGTTGAGCAGCTCGATTAAGGCGGGCTCTGCCACCGTCACGAGCGCCTGGGGATAGACGCCGAGACCGATGACCAGCAGGGCGAGCACACCGAGCAGGCCGAGCTCGCGCCGATCGAGATCATGCAGCGCGGCCACCTGCTCGTTGGCTACCGGACCAAACACCACCCGCTTGACCAGCCACAAGGAGTAGGCAGCCCCGACGATCAGCGTCAAGCCAGCGAGGGCCGCATACCAGAAGCTCGCCTGGTAGCTGCCGAGGATCACCAGCAGCTCACCGACAAACCCGGAGGTCCCGGGCAGGCCCGCATTCGCCAAGGCGAAAAGCACAAACAAAGCGGCGAAGACCGGCATACGATTGACCACGCCTCCATAAGCCGCGATATCCCGCGTGTGCATCCGGTCATAGAGCACACCGACGCATAAGAACATCGCCGCCGAGATGAAGCCGTGGGAGATCAGCTGGACATAACCGCCGGTCATCGCCATCAGGGATCCATCCCCGGCATCGGTACTGAGTCCGGCCTGGAAGATGACGAAAAAGCCCAGGGTGGCAAACCCCATGTGGGCGATGGACGAGTAGGCGATCAACCGCTTCATATCCGCCTGCGCGATCGCCACCAAACCGATGTAGATGATGGCGATCAGCGACATGGCGATCACCAGCCAGGCCAGCTGCTCGCTCGCCTCAGGAGCGATGGGCAAAGCATAGCGCAGGAAGCCGTAAGCCCCCATTTTCAGGGTGATCGCGGCCAGGATCACCGAGCCACCGGTAGGCGCCTCGGTGTGGGCATCCGGCAGCCAGGTATGCACAGGCCACATGGGCACCTTCACCGCGAAGGCGGCCAGCATGGCCAGGAAGATCAGCACCTGCACCTGCGGCGCTAGGCTCAGCTCATGGAAATCGAGCACATTGAAGCTCCCCGCCTCCCAGCGCAGGTAAAGGAAAGCGATGAGCATCAACACCGAACCGAGGAAGGTGTAGAGGAAGAACTTGATGGTCGCGTAGATCCGATTGGACCCACCCCAGATGCCGATCAGCAAGAACATCGGCACCAGCATCGCCTCCCAGAAGACGTAGAACAGGATCGCATCGAGGGCTACAAAGACACCGATCATCAAGCCTTCCATGATCAGGAAGGCCCCCATGTACTGCGCCACGCGATAGTGGATAGCATCACTGCAGCCGGCTATCACCACCAGCAGGGTCGCAAAGGCAGTGAGCACCACAAGCGGCATAGAGATCCCGTCCACGCCGAGGTGGTACGCAATCCCAAGGCTCGGCACCCAGTCGCGCCGCTCCACCAGCTGCATGCCTTCGCCCGGCTCAAAAACCACCCACAGCATGATCCCGAGCAGGAACGTCATCCCGGCCACCAGGGTGGCCAGACCGCGCACTGCCGCGAGCGTGCGCTGACCGATGACCAGCACGCCGGCACCGCCAAGGATCGGCAGCCAGATCAACAGGCTAAGCAACCAACCGTCGAACATCCGTTCTTCCCCTGCGTTCTTGCGCGCCTGTCCTGAAGAGCCGCGCGCTAGGCGAACAGCGTCCGCACAACAAAGAGTGTGATCAGCAGCAGTACGCCGATGACCATGACGAAGGCATAGTGATAGAGCATGCCCGTCTGCGAGTAGCGCGCCCCCGCAGCCAGCCGCCCGATCAGACGCGCCGAACCGTTGACCAGCGCCCCGTCGATCAGCCAGCGCTCGCCCACGAGCGCAAGCAGACGGGCTGCCCCCCGACCTCCTCCGGTGAACGCACGGATGAAGAGCCAATCGAAGCCGTAACCGTGCTCAAGCACTCGCTGCAGAGGCCGTAATGGTGCCTTCAGCGGCTCGCGTAGCGCAGGCCAGCCGAGATAAAGCAGCCACGCGGTCAACACGCCGGCCAAGACCAGGTAGAGGACCGGGGTGGTCAGCGCGTGCGCCATAAACCCGAGCACGCTGTCATACCCCGCTGCCAGGTACTGCAAGCCGGTCTCCTCAGACAGCACTTGAATAGCGCCATCGGCGTAGAAATAGTCCCCCAAGATCATCGGACCGAAGGTGAGCGCACCGATGAGCACGGCAGGAAGCGCCAATAGCACCAGCGGCACGGTCACGACCAGCGGGCTCTCGTGCAGATGGCTACGCGTGTGCTCGTCCATGCGTTGCGGACCGTGGAAGACCAGGAACAACAGCCGGAAGCTATAGAGCGCGGTCACGAAGACCCCCAGCAACAGGAGCCAATAGGCAGGAGTTGCCCACGCACTGTCGGTGTGTTTAACCGCCTCGAGGATCGCATCCTTAGAGAAGAATCCCGAGAACCCTGGCATGCCGATCAGCGCCAGGGTGGCGAGCAGCATAGTGACATAGGTCACCGGCATGTACCTGGCTAGCCCGCCCATGCGGCGCATATCCTGCTCGTGGTGAAGGGCCACGATCACCGACCCGGCCGCGAGGAACAGCAACGCCTTGAAAAAGGCGTGGGTAAACAGGTGGAAGACGCCGGCAGCGTACGCCGAAACCCCCAGCGCGGCCACCATGTAACCGAGCTGAGAGAGTGTGGAGTAGGCGATCACGCGCTTGATGTCGTTCTGCACCAGACCGACTAGCCCCATGAAGAAGGCCGTCACCGCCCCCACCACGAGCACCACAGTGAGCGCCACGCTAGAGAGCTCGAATAGCGGCGACATCCGTGCCACCAGGAAGATACCGGCGGTCACCATGGTTGCGGCATGGATCAGGGCCGAGATCGGCGTCGGGCCCTCCATAGAGTCGGGCAGCCACACATGCAGCGGCACCTGGGCCGACTTCCCCATGCAGCCGATGAAGATGAGCAACGCTGCTACCGTCGCCAAACTCCATTCGGCGGTGCCGAACCAGTTCAGCGTCCGCTCTGGCTCACTCTGCACAGCGGTGAACAGCTCCCCATAGTGCAGGGTCCCGAAAGCGCTAGCGAGCACCGCAATCCCGAGCAGAAGCCCTAGGTCACCAACACGGTTCACCAAGAACGCCTTGAGGTTGGCGAAGATCGCGCTTTCCCGGGTGAACCAGAAGCCGATCAGCAGATAGGAGACCAACCCGACCGCCTCCCAGGCGAAGAACAACTGCAGCAGGTTGTTCGCCATCACCAGCATCAGCATGGCGAAGGTGAACAGCGCGATATAGCTGAAAAACCGTTGATAGCCTGGGTCGTCATGCATATAGCCGATGGTGTAGATATGGACCATCAGAGCCACAAAGGTGACCGTAGCCATCATCAGCGCGGAAAGACGATCGATCAGAAAGCCGATCTCCAGGCGCAGCTCACCGAGGCTCAGCCAGGTATAGGCGGTAAAGTCCATCGTCTGTGTACCGCCCCAGACCAGGCTGTAGAGCACCCAGAACGACAGCGCGCAGGAGATACCCACGCCGAGGATGGTCACCCAGTGGGCACCGGCACGCCCGATCCAGGGACCGCCGAGACCGGCGATCGCCGAGGCGAGCAGTGGCAAGAGGACGATGGCATAAAGGACCGTCTCCATGGCTTACCCCTTCATCTCATCCAGAGCGGCGACGTTGATATCGCCGCGTGAGCGGAACAGGACCACGACAATAGCGAGCCCGATAGCTGCCTCCGCCGCCGCTACGGTGAGGATGAAGAAGACGAAGATCTGACCGGCGATGTCCTCCAGAAAGGCGGAGAAGCCGATGAAATTGATATTGACCGCGAGCAGGATCAGCTCGATACACATCAAGAGCAGGATGACGTTCTTCCGGTTGAGGAAGATCCCCGCCACACCGAGGGAGAACAAAAGTGCTCCCAGGATCAGAAAATCGGACAGCTCGATCATTGGGCCTTCCCGCTTGCCTTTCGCTATTCTTTCGCCCGTCTTCTCAGGGCCGTCTCGCGCTCCATGTGCACGATCACGGCCCTAGTACGGGCCGCGATCCTTACGCCGCGCCGAGCGCATACGCACAAGCCGTAGCCGGTCATCCTTCTTGACCGACAGCTGCCGGGCCACATCCTGCTTGTGCGTTCCTTCACGTCGGCGCAAGGTCAAGGTGATCGAGGCCACAATAGCCACCAGCAGGATGACCGCGGCGATCTCGAAGGGATAGACGTAGACGGTATAGAGCAGCCCGCCGATGGCCTCGATATTGTTCGCATCCGCTGCTGGCGCAGGGAGAGTGCCGCTAATCAGATCGACCCGCTCGGAGAGGATCACCGCAGCCAGTTGCAAGACCATCAGCGCGGCCACCAGCAACCCTACCGGCAGATAGCGGGCAAACCCCTCCCTCAGCGGCGCCGCGTTGATGTCGAGCATCATCAGGACGAAAAGGAAAAGCACCATGACGGCGCCCACATAGACCACCACCAGCGCGATGCCGAGGAACTCCGCCCCGGCCAGCACCCAAAGCACCGCCGCATTGAAGAAGGCGAGCACCAGGAAGAGCGCGGCATGCACTGGATTGCGCACCGAGATCACCATGGTCGCCGCGAACAGCAGTACCGCGGCGAAGACGTAGAAGATTACCTGCTCCATTCCCCCTCTGGCTCCCTTTACCGGTAGGGCGCATCTGCGGCGCGATCAGCTGCCAGTTGATCCTCGTACCGATCGCCCATGGCCAGCAGCTGCTGCTTGTTCACCACCCGCTCCTCGCGCCGCTCCATATGGAAGGTGTCGAGCCGAGTCAGGACTATGGAGTCCACTGGGCACGACTCTTCGCAGAAGCCGCAGTAGATACACTTGAATAGGTCAATGTCATAGCGAGTGGTCCGTCGAGTGCCATCTGCACGCTCATAAGAGTCGATGGTGATTGCCAGCGCCGGGCAGACCGCCTCACAAAGCTTGCAGGCGATGCACCGCTCCTCGCCGTTGGGATAACGTCGCAAGGCGAGATGGCCACGGAAGCGCGGTGATTTCGGCGCCCGCTCTTCCGGGAATTCCAGTGTGATGCTGCGCCGAAAGAACATATGGCGCGCGGTTAGACGCATGCCGCGCAGCAGCTCCATGAACAGGAAGCTATTGAGATAGTCGCTCAGCGGTCTCATGACCGTACCCCCATCAGAACCACGGGCCGAAGCCGCTGTAGACCAGGCCGGCAAGAACGACCAGCCAGACCACCGTGGCCGGGATCAATACTTTCCAGCCCAGGCGCATGAGCTGGTCATAGCGGTAGCGCGGGAAAGTCGCGCGGAACCACAGATAGCAGAAGGCGAAGAAGCCAGCCTTCAGGAACAGCCACACCATGCCAGGCACCCAGCCGAATGCCGGCCCGAGCACTGGTACGCCTTCAAAGGGCGAATGCCACCCCCCTAGGAAGAGAGTCGCCCCCAGGAAGGAGATCAGCAGCATGTTGGCGTACTCGGCCAGGAAAAAGACCGCGAAGGCCATCCCCGAGTACTCCACATGGAAACCAGCCACGATCTCCGACTCCCCCTCGGCGATATCGAAGGGGGCACGATTGGTCTCCGCGACCCCAGAGATCCAGTAGACCAGGAACAAAGGCAGCAGCGGCAGCCAGAACCACTCCCAGAATGGACCAGCCTGGGCCTGCACGATGCCCCCCATGTTCATGGTCCCGGCCGCCATGAGCACGCCAACCAAGGCGAACCCCATAGCGATCTCGTAGGAGATCACCTGGGCTGAGGCACGCAGCGTACCGAGCATGGCGTACTTGGAGTTAGAAGCCCAGCCAGCGATGATCAGCCCGTAAACCCCGAGTGAGGTCATCGCCAGGATATAGAGCAGTCCGGCATTGATATCGGCAACCGCCATCCCCTCACCGAAGGGGATGACCGCCCATGCCGCCAGCGCTGGCATGATCGCCATGGTCGGGGCAATCAGGAAAAGGGTGCGATTGGCGTAGGTGGGGATGGTGATCTCCTTGAACAGGAGCTTCAGCGCATCCGCGATGGGCTGAAGCAGCCCGCGCGGCCCCACGCGATTAGGCCCCCGCCGGTCCTGCATGTGCCCGATGACCCGCCGCTCGACATAGGTAAAGTAGGCCACGGCGAGGAATAACGGGATGAGCACAGCCCAGATCTTGGCGGCCTGCCAGAAGAGTGTCTCGTACATGCCCTCGTTCGTCCTTTTCTGCGGCCTGCGGCCTAGAGCGCTTCCACGGACACCGTGCCGTAGGGACCGCCGAGCGCCGAGCGCTCCTCAAGCCCCGCCGGGACCCACGCCACGCCCTGCGGCACCTCCTCATCCAGGGTCAGCGGCAGCACCACGGAGCCGCTCGCCGAGCGCACCCGGACACGACGCCGCGGCTCAACATCCGCAAGACCGAGCCCTGCTGCTGTCTGCGGAGACAAGGCCACCTCGGCACGCCCCGCGATAGGCGCTTCTTGCAGGGGGCGTGAGCGCCTTACCAAGGGGTCGCCCGAATAGATCGGGACCCCGCCAGCGAGCGCTAGCGCCTTGTCCCCCGGCATCGACGGGGCCGTCGCACGGGCAGCAGGATACGCCGCGCTCGGCTGAACGCCTCGGCACATACCAGCAAGCTCGCCGTAGATCTCGGCGATATCGTGATAGGCAAAGCGCTCCAGACCCAGCACTGTGCCGAGGGCGCGCAGGATCCGCCACCCCGGACGCGCCTGGCCCGGTGGGTGCCCAACCCCACGGAAGCTTTGCCAGCGTCCCTCATTGTTGACGAAGGTGCCAGCGCTCTCGCCGAAGGCCCCCATGGGCAACAGCACATCGGCCAAGCTCCGCAAGCGCTCGTCGGCAAAGGGGGTAACGGCCACTACGGCCTCGGCGCCCTCGAGGGCGCGACGGGCTGCCTCGGGATCCCAAAGGTCACGCGTCGGGTCGACGTTGAGCAGCAAATACCCCGGCAAACCGGCACGCAACATGGCATCGGCGCTGCGCCCTACCGGATGGGCCGGAACGCCACCAGCCTGCCGATGCGGCACCGCTCCGGCCAGCCAACCGCCAGCGGTATTGCCCGCCTCGGCGAGCACCCCAAACCGGCCGCCGGTAAGCTCAGCGATACAGCTACCGAGCGCACGCAGGGTGGCTGCCTGCGGATGGCTGCTAGCCAAGTTGCCCAGCAGCACCGTGGGCCGCTGGGCTGCAGCCAGACACCGGGCCACCTCGCGGCTGGTCTCGGAGATCCTGCCTGCCAGCCCACCCCACTCTGCGGGAAGCGACTTCCCAGCAGCCTCAGCCAAAGCCGACGCCACGGCCGCCAGCTCGCTGACCAGCTGCGGCCAGGCCACCGCCTGCTCCAGCGCCATTGGCAGGTTCCAGTCAAAACGCCGGGGATTAAGCGCCATGACCTGTCCACCACCTAGGGCTGCCTTGCGCAGGCGGTGGTTGATCAGCGGCTGCTCGTGGCGGGTATAGGCGCCTACCAGCAGGGCGGCGTCCACTTGCTCAAGCTCGGCGATCCCTTGACCCAGGTACGGGAACGCTGGCGCCTGCTCCTGATCCGAGGTATCCACCTCGCGCAACCTGTGATCCACATTCCCCGATCCGAGACCGCGCACCAGCCGGGCACCGAGGTAGAGCTCCTCAAGGGTTGCCGTCGGCGCCAATAAGCCGCCCAGGGCATCCCCCCCATGACGCGTTACGACCCCTCGCAGCGCTTCAGCGGCCTCGTCGAGGGCTGTCTCCCAGGGCACTTCACGCCAGCGGCCGTCACGCTTGACCATCGGCTGCGCCAGGCGATCATCACTGCGTAGCCCTTCGATGGCAAAACGATCGCGATCGGCGATCCAGGCCTCGTTAACCGCCTCATTCTCCCGCGGCACCACGCGCATAATCTGCCCACGCAGGCTATGCAGGGCGATGTTCGAGCCAACCCCGTCATGGGGCGCCACTGCCGGGAAACTGAGCAGTTCCCAAGGGCGGGCCCGGAAGCGGAAAGGCTTGTTGGTCAACGCCCCGACCGGGCAGAGGTCGATGATGTTGCCGGAGAGTTCCGAGTGCACGCCGGTACCCACATAAGTGGCGATCTCGGTATGCTCACCACGCCCCATGCCACCGAGTTCCTTCTGCCCAGCGACTTCCTCGAGAAAGCGCACACAGCGGGTACAGTGGATACACCGGGTCATCTCGGTAGCCACCAGCGGCCCAAGATCCTCATCGGCTACCGCCCGCTTGCCTTCCGTAAAGCGTGATACCCCCCTGCCGAACCCCATAGCCAGATCCTGGAGCTCACACTCACCCCCCTGGTCGCAAATCGGGCAATCGAGCGGGTGGTTGATCAGAAGAAACTCCATCACCCCACGCTGGGCCTTGAGAGCGACATCCGAGGCCGTATGCACCTTCATGCCTTCCGCGACCGGCGTAGCGCAGGCCGGCAACGGCTTCGGGGCGTTCTCGACCTCCACCAGGCACATCCGGCAATTGGCCACCACTGACAAGTGCTTGTGGTAGCAGAAGCGGGGGATGTAGATCCCCGCCCGATCGGTCGCCTGGATCACCTTCTCGCCCTTGTGAGCCTCGACAGGGCAGCCATCGACCTCGATGGTGACCGTCTCCTCGTTCGCGCTCATGCTGCCGCCTCCACCGGGGACCGACCGTGCTCGATGTAGTGCTCGAACTCGTGCCGAAAGTGCTGGATGAAGCTCTGCACCGGCGTCGCAGCGGCATCCCCAAAGGCACAGATGGTGTGCCCGGCGATCTGGCTCGGCACCTCCTCGAGCATACGCAGATCCTCGTAGCTGCCGCGCCCTTCGTGGATACGCTTCACTGCTCGATACATCCAACCCGTACCCTCGCGACACGGGGTGCACTGGCCACAAGACTCCGCGTAATAGAACCGAGTGACGCGGGCAAGGAGGCGCACCATGTCTGTGGTCTCATCCATCACCACGACCGCTCCCGAACCGAGCATGGAACCGGCCTCAGCAATGCTGTCATAGTCCATGTCGGTCTCGAGCATGGTCGCTGCCGGCACCACGGGGGTTGAGGTACCGCCGGGAATGACGGCCTTGAGCCGTCGCCCGCCGCGCACGCCGCCGGCCATCTCCAGAAGCTCCCGGAATGGCGTGCCCATGGGGATCTCGTAGTTGCCGGGCCGCGCGACATGGCCCGAGACCGAGAAGATCTTCTCGCCACCGTTGTTGGGCTTGCCGAGCTGAAGGAACCAGTCAGCACCGTTTCGGATCACCGCCGGTACCGAGGCGAGGGTCTCGGTGTTGTTGATGGTGGTCGGCTTGCCATAAATCCCCACCTGCGCTGGGAAAGGCGGCTTGAAGCGCGGTAGCCCCTTCTTGCCCTCGAGGGATTCCATCAGCGCCGACTCCTCCCCGCAGATGTAGGCACCAGCCCCATAGTGGTTGTACAGCTCAAAGTCAAAGCCGGAGCCAAGGATGTTGCGGCCGAGATAGCCAGCCTCACGCGCCTCAGCCACTGCCTGCTCCATGCGCTCAAACGGCTCGTGGTGGAACTCGCCACGCAGATAGTTGTAGCCGACAGTCGCCCCCATGGCGTAGCCGGCGATGACCATTCCCTCAACCACGGCGTGCGGGTTAAACCGCAGGATATCCCGATCCTTGCAAGTGCCCGGCTCTGATTCATCGGAATTGCAGATCAAGTACTTCTGGCCCGCGCTTTCCCGTGGCATAAAGCCCCACTTAATCCCCGGCGGGAAGCCGGCACCACCGCGGCCACGCAGGGCACTCTGCTTAACTTCATCGATCACTGCCTGGGCCGACATGGGGGTACGCAGGACACGCTCCAACGCTTGGTAACCTCCGACCTTGCGATAGGTCTCAAGGCTCCACGGCTCGTCGTAGCCCAGCGTGGTGTAGCAGACCCGATTCACCATTGCCCCTCCGCGCCCTGCGGCTCAACTCAGCCCGTCGAGGATCTCGTCGATTCGCTCGCGGGTCAGGTGGGTGTAGTAATGACCATCGACGATCATCATCGGTGCCCCGGTACAGGCAGCCAGACACTCCTCCTCACGCACCAGCGTGATGCGCCCATCCGGAGTGGTTTCGCCGAGGCGGATGCCGAGCTTCTCCTCGACATAGGCCACCAGCTCATCGGCACCGTTGAGACAGCACGAGATGTTCGTGCAGATATTCACCGTATGCCGCCCTACCGGCTCGTCGAGGTGGAACATGGAGTAGAAGGTGGCCACCTCGAAGGCCGTAGCCCGCGGGATACCGAGATAATCAGCTGCGGCGACGACGTGGCGCTGCTCCAGCCAACCGCCGTTATCATCCTGCAGGACATGCAATGCTGGCACGATCGCCGATGTTCGCCCCTGCTCATCATCCGGATACTTGGCCAGCCAGTGGTCGATTCGCTGGCGCTGCTCCGCGGTCAGGATCGCTTGCTCCGCTATCCGCTCGGTCACCGGTCCACCTCCCCGAACACCACATCCAGCGAGCCGATCAACGTCACCACGTCCGCCAGCATGTAGCCGCGGATCATCTCGTCTGTCGCCGAGAGGTGGTAGTAGCACGGCGGCCGGACCTTGAGCCGGTAAGGCTTATTAGCGCCGTCTGAGATGATGTAGGTGGCAAATTCGCCCTTCGGCGCCTCCACAGCGGCGTAGACCTCTCCCGGAGGCGTGCAATACCCCTCGGTGTAGAGCTTGAAGTGATGGATGAGCGACTCCATGTCGTCCTTCATCTGCTCCCGCGTGGGCGGCGAGACCTTCGGGTCATCGATCCGTACCGGGCCAGGATTAGCACGCAGCCAGTCGATGCACTGCTTGATGATGTGCGTGGACTGACGCATCTCCTCAACGCGGACCAGGTAGCGGTCGTAGGAGTCGCCATTGGTCCCCACGGGGATATCGAACGCCACCCGGTCATAGGCGGCATAGGGCTGCTTCTTGCGCAGATCCCAGGCCACACCGGAGCCACGCAGCATAGCCCCAGTAAAGCCGAGCTCGATCGCGCGCTCGGCAGAGACCGGGCAGATGTCCACCAGGCGTTGTTTCCAGATACGGTTTTCGGTCAGCAGGGTCTCGTACTCGTCCACACAGGCGGGGAACCGCTCGCAGAAATCCTCGAGGAAATCGAGCACCGAGCCCTCCCGGGCACGATTCATCTCGCGCAGCTCCTTATCGCTGCGATAGGGGGACGGCTCGTACTTCGGCATCCGGTCGGGCAGGTCCCGGTTCACCCCGCCGGGCCGATAGTAGGTGGCATGCATCCGCGCCCCCGAGACCGCCTCATACACATCCATCAGGTCCTCGCGCTCTCGGAAGGTATAGAGGAAGGCGGTCATCGCGCCGACGTCGAGGCCGTGGCTGCCGAGCCACATCAGGTGGTTCAGGATGCGCGTGACCTCATCCATCATCGTACGGATGTACTGTGCCCGCAGCGGCGGCTCGATGCCGAGCAGCTTCTCGATCGCGCGCACGTAGCCGTGCTCGTTGCACATCATCGAGACATAGTCCAGCCGGTCCATGTAGCCGATGGACTGGTTGTAGGGCTTCGCCTCAGCGAGCTTCTCGGTAGCACGGTGCAACAACCCGATATGCGGAT
The DNA here is from genome assembly GCA_046546255.1 of Halorhodospira sp. Taxonomy (GTDB): domain Bacteria; phylum Pseudomonadota; class Gammaproteobacteria; order Nitrococcales; family Halorhodospiraceae; genus Halorhodospira. The sequence continues at coordinate 25,933 of JBKGYE010000008.1, forward strand.
CGGCGCGGCGTACGGTCTCGCCCTCCATCTCCAGCACCAGACGCAGCACCCCGTGAGCGGCCGGATGCTGGGGGCCGAAGTTGAGGGTATAGCTCTGGAACTCAGCCATCGGCTTGATCCTCCGTGGACCCTAGCTGCTGGCGCCGACCGCGGTAGCGGCTATCCTCGCGGATCACGCGCGGCACGAGCACGCGCGGCTCGATCTCAACCGGTCCATAGACCACCCGCCCTTTCTCCGGGTCATAGCGTGGCTCCACATTCCCGATCAGCGGGAAGTCCTTGCGGAACGGATGTCCCACGAAACCGTAATCCGTCAGGATCCGGCGCAGATCCGGATGCCCCTCGAAGACGATGCCGTAGAGGTCGAAGGCCTCACGCTCCGGCCAGTTGGCCGAGGGCCAAACGCCGGTGACGGACGGAAGGATGGGCAAGTCATCGTCCTCAGCGAAGGACCGCACCCGCAGACGGTGGTTATGCGTCAGCGAGAGCAGATGATAGACCGCTGCGAAGCGGCGGCCGGTCTGCGCATGCACCTCTTGGACCCCGTAGATGCCGGTCAATCCCATACGCCCGAAATCAGGGTTGACGACGCCACGGCTGAACCCAGTGCTGGTGGCCTCCTCGGTGATCCACTCATCGTCTCCATAGGCGACAAAATCTACGCCAGCGATGTCGGAGAGCTGCTCAAAGCGCCAGTCGCGCGCGTCACGCAACTCGGTCATTACCGCAATCATGTCGTCCGGACGGACCTCTGCCGTTACCTCGCCATACTCAAGCCGCGCCTCGGCCAAGCGATCACCGAAATGGCCGCGGAGCTGCTCTAACAAGCTCTCGGGCTCAGCCATGACTCTCCCTCAACGCGCAATGGTGTTGGTCCTGCGGACCTTGTTCTGCAGCTGCAGGATGCCGTAGTAGAGCGCCTCAGCCGTCGGCGGGCACCCCGGAACATAGATGTCCACTGGGACGATACGGTCACAGCCCCGGGTCACCGAATAGGAGTAGTGATAGTACCCTCCCCCGTTGGCACACGACCCCATGGAGATCACCCACTTCGGCTCCGGCATCTGGTCGTAGACCTTGCGCAGGGCCGGCGCCATCTTGTTGCACAAGGTGCCGGCGACGATCATCACATCGGACTGGCGCGGGCTCGGCCGAAAGATGAGGCCGTTGCGATCCATGTCATAACGCCCGGCGGCCGTGTGCATCATCTCTACGGCGCAACAGGCCAGACCGAAAGTCATCGGCCAGAAGGAGCCGGTCCGCGCCCAGTTGATGAGCTTGTCGGCAGAGGTGGTTACGAACCCCTGCTCGAGCTTACCTTCTACTCCCATTCCAGTGCCCCTTTACGCCACTCGTAGAGCAACCCGATCACAAGGAGCCCGACAAACAGGCCCATTGCTAAGATGCCGAAAAGGCCGACCTCGTCCAACACAACTGCCCAAGGGAAGAGGAACGCGATCTCAAGATCGAAGAGGATGAAGAGGATGGCGACGAGGTAGTAGCGCACATCGAATTTCATGCGCGAGTCCTCGAACGCCTCGAAGCCGCACTCGTAGGGTGACTGCTTCTCCGGATCGGCACGCCGAGGACCGAGCACGAACCCGGCGACCAAGGGCAAGACCCCGAAGACGAGCCCGACAACCAAGAAAAGCAGGACCGGTAGGTAATTCTCGAGCATCGTACACCGCTCCGCTAGTGGCGACGCGGGCAGCACTGCTCCTAGGCCACCCCGCGTCGAGTATCGCTGGAGTGTACGGAGCGGTGTAACCGGATGTCAACTCGTAAGAGCTTGTAACTTACTGATTATAAAGAGGTTATCGTCGGGAAAAGGGATCTTGACAGTTGCGCGAGGTCAATCGCGCCTACCGGAATGGCTAGCACACCGCCGTTCCGCGACGCTTGTTCAACGAGCCCAGGGAAGTTTGGGCGCGATCACCCTGCACAACGGGAAGGGAAAATGATGGTGCCGAAGGCCGGACTCGAACCGGCACGGCTTTCGCCACCGCCCCCTCAAGACGGCGTGTCTACCAGTTCCACCACTTCGGCACGTTGACTGCTTTCCAGCTCGAGCTTATTGCTGCTCGATTACATCTATTAATGGTAGCAGCCCCTCCGGACGTAGGTAAACCCCTCTTGCCTCCTGCCTAGGTTGCCCCGGCACACCCCGTCCTGGCTGCTGTACGCTAGTTAGAACCCCCTGAGTTAGAATCCCCCGACTCATCCTCACCACCTGAGTTAGAATCCCCCGACTCATCCTCACCATCGGCAGGGGGCTCCTCCGGAGCCTCCGGAGCACTGGGGGCCTCACCGCCATCCTCCTCTACCGGACGCCCTGGCGCATCCGGGGCTTCCGGATCGTCTTCCTCTACCTGATCCTCCGACTGCTCCCCTTCGGGGCCGTCTCCGATGACAGAAGCGCCGTTGCCCGTCCCCTGCGAGGCGATGACCGCCAGCCCCAAGCTGGTCATAAAGAAGGCCGTCCCCAGGGTCGCGATCACCTTGGTCATGAAGGTCGCCGCCCCGCGGGAACCGAAGACCGTACTCGAGGCACCGCTACCAAAAGCGGCTCCCATATCAGCGCCCTTACCCTGGTTCAAAAGCACCAAGACTACCAGGGCAATGGCAATAACGACGTGGACGGCAAGCAACGCTGCAAACATGGATCGACCTCAGCCCTCCGCGGCTGCTTTGTAAATCGAAAGGAAGCTCTCCGGGTCCAGCGAGGCACCGCCGATCAGGCCACCGTCGATATTCGGCTGGCTGAACAGGTCAGCGGCGTTGTCTGGCTTGACGCTTCCACCGTAGAGGATCGGCAGCTGCTCCGCACTGCCGCCGCCATCGCGCTCGGCAATACGATTGCGTATAAAAGTATGCACCGCCTCAGCCTGCTCCGGCGTCGCCGTACGCCCCGTACCGATCGCCCAGACCGGCTCGTAGGCGATCACCGCACCCTTAAAGGCCTCTGCGCCTGCCGCCTCGCGCACGGCGTCTAGCTGCTCACCAACCACCGCCTCAGTGCGCTCAGCATCGCGCTCAGCAAGCGTCTCACCAACACACAGGATCGGGATCAACCCGGCCTGGCGGGCCGCGACATACTTACCGGCGACCCGCGCATTATCCTCGCCATAGAGTGCCCGCCGCTCGGAATGACCAACGATCACGTAACGACAGCCGGCCTCCAGCAGCATCGCCGAGGAGACCTCGCCGGTATAGGCACCGGCCTCGTACTCGCTGACGTCCTGCGCCCCCAGGGCAACCCCAAAAGGCAGCTGCGAGGCAGCCGTCGACAGTAGCGGAAACGGTGGACAGACAGCGAACTCGGCCTCACCTGCGCAATCCGCGGCCCGCTCGGCCACCTGGCGCACCAGGTCCCGATCCCCGTTCATCTTCCAGTTGCCAGCAATGATCTTGCGCCGCATCCCTAGACCCAACCCCGTCTATGAATTCCCGTAAAGCGACAGAAGCCTATCTGCCCAAGGCCCTGAGATCAAACATGGTCCATCGCCGCTCGCTGCGCGGCCTCTGCCACCGTATCGGCGAGCTCGCCAGCAAGTCGCTGGACCTGCCCAGCCTCGCTTCCTTCCACCATGACCCGGAGGATCGGCTCGGTCCCGGAGGGGCGCAACAACACCCGCCCGTGCTCGCCAAGTTCTGCCTCGGCAGCAGCTACGGCCGACTGCACCGCCGGCAGTCCGAGCACGTCGACCCCACGAACAATGGGTACATTGATCAGCTGCTGCGGGAAATAACACATACCATCGAGCAGCTCCCCAAGGCTTCGCCCCGTCATCGCCATGGCCTCAAGCACCTGGAGCGCCGAGATAATCCCGTCACCCGTGGTCGTGCGATCAAGGCAAATGATATGCCCCGAGGACTCACCACCGAGAGTCCCTTCAGCCTGCAGCAGCCGCTCGAGGACATAACGGTCACCGACCCGGACACGCTCCAGACTGAGGCCGACCTCCTCCAGGGCGATCTGCAGGCCGAGATTCGTCATCTGGGTGCCCACCACCGGCCCCTGCACCTGCCCACGTGCGAGCCGAGCAACGGCAATGGTGTACAGCAGCCCATCGCCATCGATGAGCCGACCATCCCGGTCAGCCATCACGACACGATCACCATCGCCATCGAAGCCTACGCCGACATCCGCCCCTTCGGCTACCACGCGCTCGCACAGGCGCTGCGGGTGCTGGGAACCGTGATCCACATTGATGTTGAGCCCATCCGGCCGGTCCCCGATGGTGGTCACGCTGGCCCCGAGTTCACGCAGCACAGCAGGCGCCGCCTGATAGGTAGCCCCATGGGCGCAGTCCACCACCACGTGCAGTCCACGCAGCACGGTGCTGCGGTCCACCGAGCTCTTGCAGAACTCGATATAGCGCCCCACCGCATCATTTACCCGGGTCGCCCGACCCAGGGTCTCACAACGGGCCATGGCAAGCTCACCGCTGCGGAGCATCGTCTCGATGGACTGCTCTGTAGCATCGTCGAGCTTATAGCCATCGGGCCCAAAGAACTTGATCCCGTTATCGTGATGGGGATTGTGGGAGGCGCTGATGACCACACCGGCGCGAGCGCGCAAGGTACGGGTGAGATAAGCCACTGCCGGCGTGGGCATCGGGCCAAGCAGTAGCGAATGCACCCCTGCAGCAGCGAACCCGGCCTCGAGCGCAGACTCGAACATATAGCCTGAGAGCCGGGTATCCTTACCGATCACCACGGTGCGCTCGCCCCTGTCAGCGAGCACCCGACCCGCGGCCCACCCTAGCTGCAGCACGAAGTCTGGCGTGATCGGCACCTCACCAACCCGCCCACGGATCCCATCCGTACCGAAATAGATTCGCTCGTCGGGCACGGCGTTCTCCCTCTCCTGGCAAACTGTCCGTTACGGATCTAGACCGATACTCGCCGCAGCGGCAACCCGCACGGCATCAGCAGTGGCTGCAACATCATGAGTCCGCACGATACGCGCTCCACGTACCACTGCACATGCAGCAGCAGCCAGGCTCCCGGCCAGGCGCTCCTCTAGCGGGCGATCGAGAAGGTTACCAATCATGGACTTGCGAGACATGCCGACCAGGACTGGTCGCCCCAATGCAACGATTTCATCGAGCCGGCGTAGCAGCTCATAATTGTGCGTCAACGTCTTGCCAAAGCCGAACCCCGGATCCAAGAGGATCCGCTCCCGAGCCACGCCCGCCGCCTCGGCGGCTACTACCCGCTCCTGGAGGAATCGCACCACCTCCGCAACCACCTCGCTGTACAGGGGGGCTTGCTGCATGGTGCGCGGCTGGCCTTGCATGTGCATCAGGCATACCGGCACGCCCAACTCCGCGATCGTCTCAGCGGCCCCTGGCTCCTGAAGCGCACAGATATCGTTGATCAAGCCGGCACCAGCTGCTACCGCCTCGCGTGCGACGACGGGCTTGTAGGTATCCACCGAGATCGGCACCGGGACTTCCGTCGCAAGGGCCTCAACCACGGGTACGACGCGATCGAGTTCCTCCTGCAGGGGCACCGGCTCTGCCCCAGGACGACTCGACTCGCCCCCGACGTCGATGAGCGCCGCTCCCTCAGCGACCATCTCGCGGGCCCGAGCGCACGCCCGCCCAGGTTCACGGAAACGACCACCGTCGGAAAAAGAGTCAGGGGTAACGTTAAGAACCCCCATCACCAGGGGGCGATCGAGGGGCAAGGGGCGATCCCCGCACGAGAGGAGCGCCCCGTCCTGTTCTGTTACCGTCATCAGTGCTCGCCCACAGGGCCACCGATAGGACCGCCGCTTTCCCGTCCGGTACCGTCGTCAGCGGCCGCCTCACCGCCCTCGGCAACCGGGGTATCACCGTCATCGCCACGATCTTCCCAACCCTTCGGTGGGCGCGGCTTCTTACCGTGCATGATGTCATCGATCTGGTTTCGATCGATGGTCTCGTACTTCATGAGGGCCTCAGCCATGAGGTGAAGCTTGTCCATGTTCTCACGCAGGATCTTCTCGGCGGCCGTATAGTTGCTGTCGATGATCGCACGGACCTCCTCGTCGATGGCGTGCTGGGTCTCATCGGAGACCTCTTTTTGCTGAGCCATGGACTTGCCGATAAAGACCTCCCCCTCCTCTTCACCGTAGGCAAGCGGACCAAGCCGCGCGGACAGGCCCCACTTGGTGACCATGTTGCGGGCGATTTCCGTGGAGCGCTGGATATCGTTCTGCGCCCCCGTCGTCACACGATCACCACCGAAGATGAGCTCCTCGGCGATACGGCCGCCGAAAAGGCCGGCGATCATGCTGTCGAGCCGCTGCTTGGTGTAGCTGTAGCGGTCCTCCTCCGGCAGGAACATGGTCACCCCGAGCGCTCGGCCACGCGGGATGATGCTGACCTTGTGGACCGGATCATGCTCCGGCGACTTGAGGCCGACGATGGCATGACCAGCCTCGTGATAGGCGGTCAGCTGCTTCTCGTCCTCCTTCATCACCATGGACTTGCGCTCGGAGCCCATCATGATCTTGTCCTTCGCCTGCTCGAAGTCGGACTGGTCAACGACCTCCTTGTTCGAGCGAGCCGCAAACAGCGCCGCCTCATTGACCAGGTTCTGCAGGTCGGCCCCGGAAAAGCCTGGGGTCCCACGGGCGATGATCTCCGCGTGGATATCCTCAGCGAGCGGCACTTTGCGCATATGCACCTGCAAGATCTGCTCACGGCCGCGCACATCCGGCAGCGGAACCACAACCTGGCGATCGAAGCGACCCGGGCGCAGGAGGGCGGGGTCCAGGACATCCGGGCGGTTGGTGGCAGCGATAACGATAATCCCCTCGCTGCCCTCGAAACCGTCCATCTCGACGAGCATCTGATTGAGGGTCTGCTCGCGCTCATCATGCCCGCCCCCGAGGCCGGCACCACGCTGGCGGCCAACGGCATCGAGCTCATCGATGAAGATGATGCATGGCGCCTGCTTCTTCGCCTGCTGGAACATGTCACGAACACGCGAGGCGCCCACGCCGACGAACATCTCCACGAAATCCGATCCCGAGATGGAGAAGAACGGCACACGAGCCTCACCGGCGATAGCCTTAGCAAGCAGGGTCTTGCCTGTCCCGGGCGGGCCAACCATCAGCACCCCGCGCGGGATCGTGCCGCCAAGCTTCTGGAACTTCCCGGGGTCACGCAGAAAGTCAACCAGCTCCCTGACATCATCCTTGGCTTCATCACAACCGGCTACGTCCGAGAAGCTGTGCTTACTCTGCTCCTCGGTCATCATCTTAGCCTTGCTCTTGCCGAAGGACATGGCACCACGGCCACCGCCGCCTCCCTGCATCTGCCGCATGAAGTAGATCCACACAGCGATCAGCAGCAAGAAGGGCGTCCAGGAAATCAGGATCTGGAGCAACATGCTGTCGCTCTCAGACTCCTCGGCGTTGATCGTGACGCCGTACTCGAGGAGCTCCCCGATGAGCGCACGGTTGTCCGTCTCTGGGTTGTACGTCTTGTACTCCTGGCCACTCGCGTGCTCGATGAGGATCTCCTCCCCCCGTATGAGCACCTCGCGGACGTTGCCCTGCTCGGCCTCGTTGAGAAACTCCGAGTAGGGCACCTCGTTGGTCGTCTCTGCCGTCTGCTCCTGGAAATTGCTGAATACGGACATCAGCACGACGGCAATGATGACCCACAGGATCAAATTCTTGGCCATGTCGCTCACGGCGTCACCTCAATCTGCCTCAATCCGGCACCTTCAAGGCACCTTACTATACCGCCAGACCTCGGGCCAGCAGGTACACCTCCCGACTGCCGGAGCGGGAGGCTTCCGGCTTGCGCACCAGCACTCGGGAGAAGCGAGTGGCCAGGTCCGCCCGGTAAGCGTCAAACCCCTCGCCCTGGAAGGTCTTGACCAGGAAGTCGCCACCCCTGACTTTTAGGAATTGACTGGCGAAGTCAGCGGCAAGTTCCGCCAAGCCCATGGAAGCTGGCTGGTCCACGGCGACGTGGCCGGTCAAGTTCGGCGCCATATCAGAGAGGACCACGTCCACGGGACGTCCGTCCAAGGCCTCTTGCACGGCACGCAGTCCAGCCTCGGTGGAAAAGTCCGCTTGCAGCAGCGTCACCCCGGGTAGCGGCTCCATGGCCAGCAGGTCGACGGCGATCACCTGCCCCCGCGCACCGACACGCCGGGCGGCAAGCTGCGACCATCCTCCCGGAGCAGCCCCCAAGTCGACCACCACCTGGCCAGGTCGGAATAACTTGTCCCGCTGGTCAATGGCCTCGAGCTTGAGTGCAGCCCGTGAACGCCATCCCTCGGCCCGTGCGCGACGGACAAAGGGGTCATGCTCGTGCCGGGTTCGTCGGCTGCGCGAGCCGCAGCGCCCCCGGCGACGCTTGCTACAAGCTGCCATGATGCCTCCCTTCCCGAGCAGCCATAGCCCGGCTTGCCGCTGCACGCGTACGCATGACAATCCATCCTGCCCCGACGCTAGCAGCCACAAGCACTGCGACCACTTCCTGCCAAGGCGCGAGCTCTACCCCCCAGGTGACGAGATAGGTCGCCGCAGCCATCAGGACGACCACTCCCAGCTCCACCTTCACTTCCCGCAGCGGGCCACCGCTTGCCCGCACCACGCCGCGGCGTGATAAGCTTTTCCTTTTATTGTCAGCGAGCACAACATCCTCCATGGAGCTAGACCAGGATCAACTCAAGCAGCTCCGCAGGCTTGGCCACGCGCTCAAGCCTGTCGTGTTGACGGGTGTTGCTGGCCTGACCGAGGGCGTCCTTGAGGAGATCGAGCGAGCGCTCAACGACCACGAGCTCATCAAGGTGAAGCTCGCCGGCGCCAGCAAAGAGGAACGTCGGGAAATGACCCAGGCGATCATCGACAGAACCGGCGCGCTGGCAGTCCAGACCATCGGGCGCATCGTCCTGCTCTACCGCGAGAACCCGGAGAAGCGCCAATTCCCCATCTAGACGCGGGCGGCACTCTCAGCGCTCCAGCGTCGAGGCGTGCGGTGCTTGCCTGAACGATTCAGCGGTGCTGGCTTGCCCCCCACGCGGATGGATCCCGCCCAAGACCATCACCAGCGCGATGGCGCTCGCTACCAGATAGAGGCTCTCGGCAGCACGTAGCCCCGCCAGATACCCCACTTCGTCGGCTTGTTCCGGCAACAGCGCCATAGGGGGGCGCACCACTAGCTCTCCGAGCACAATCAGCACGGTGAGCAGCACCAGCAACCATAGCCGCCAATGGGCAGCCAGCGGACGGATCGGGTGACGTAGCTGCGCTGGGACCAGCACTGCGGCGCACCCCAGGCAGACCCACGCCACCATCCCCGTCAGCTCCCCGGCCAGCCCCGCGGCCAGGGCAGGGTCGTCAAGCGTCCGGTAGAGCATAGGGGCAACGAGGTAGCCGACCACCCACAAGGCGCCAGCTAGAACCGTCAGCGCCACCCGCTCCAGCGCCGAGATCAACAACCTCGCCTCCGATGCGGCGGTGCGCTCATGGCTGCCTGACAGGTTTCGACACGCCCGGGGATGGCAGGCCCCCTGTGATCACTCATAGCGGACCTCGACGATCTCGTAGACCCGCTCACCACTCGGGGCCTGGACCACGGCCTCATCACCCTCCTCCTTACCGATCAGGGCACGGGCAATGGGGGAGTTGACCGAGATCAGATGCTGCTTAATATCTGCCTCATCCTCCCCGACAACCTGATACGTCACCCTCTCCTCAGTCTCGGTATCCTCAAGCACCACCGTGGCCCCGAAGACAATCTTGGGCGCCGCCTGGACCGTTGCCGGATCAATGATCTGGGCATTGGTCAGCTTGCCCTCGATCTCCTGGATCCGCCCCTCAATGAAGCTCTGCTGCTCGCGAGCGGCATGGTACTCGGCATTCTCCTTGAGATCGCCATGCTCACGAGCTTCGGCGATCGCCTGGATGACCCGGGGGCGATCCTCGTGCTTGAGCCGGTGCAGCTCATCGCGCAGCTTCTCCGCGCCTTTCGCCGTCAACGGTATCTTGCTGCTCATCCCGTCATCTCCCTGTGCAGGGCCTGGAGTGGGCGGGCCTCCCATTCCTTCATATGGTCCAGCGCTAAACTCGTCGCTCGTGCACCAGCGATCGTGGTCGTATAGCAGACCTTACGTTGTAGGGCCTCGCGCCGGATCGAGTAGGAATCCGCGATGGCCTGGCGCCCCTCCGTGGTATTCACGATCAGGTCGATCTCGTCGTTCTTGATAGCGTCCACGACGTGCGGACGCCCCTCGATAACCTTGTTGATTCGGCGGACCTCAAGCCCCGCCGCCTCCAGTGCAGCCGCCGTACCGTGGGTAGCGATCAGGCGAAACCCGCGCCGAACCAGGTCCCGGGCCACCTCAACCGCTGCCTCCTTATCGACATCGCGCACACTGATAAAGGCGCAACCTCCTTGCGGCAGGGTCACCCCGGCCGCCAGCTGCGCCTTGGCGTAGGCCTCGCCGAAACAGGCGCCGATACCCATCACCTCGCCGGTGGACTTCATCTCCGGCCCGAGGATGGGATCGACACCCGGGAATTTCAGGAACGGGAAGACCGCCTCCTTGACAGAATAGTAGGCAGGAACGACCTCCCGCTCCACCCCCTGCTCGGCGAGCGTGCGCCCTGCCATGCAGCGTGCTGCCACCTTGGCCAACGGAACTCCGCAGGCCTTGGCGACATAGGGCACTGTCCGGGCTGCGCGTGGATTCACCTCAAGCAGGAAGATCCGCTGCCCCTGGATGGCAAACTGGACGTTCATCAGACCGACCACACCGAGCTCCCGGGCGAGCAAACGCACTTGCTCGCGGATACGGTCCTGGATATCCGGAGCCAGGGTGTAAGGCGGAATCGAGCACGCCGAGTCGCCAGAATGGACCCCGGCCTGCTCGATATGCTGCATGATCCCGCCGATGACCACCTGCTCGCCATCCGCTACGGCATCGACATCGACCTCTACCGCATCATCAAGAAAACGGTCGAGCAGCACCGGCGAGTTGTGGGAGACGCGGACGGCCTCATTCATGTACTGCCGCAGCTCGCTTTCCTCGTAGACGATCTCCATCGCCCGGCCGCCCAGGACATAAGAAGGACGGACGACCAGCGGGTAGCCAATCTCGGCAGCCAGCTCCAGGGCCTCTTGCTCGGTGCGCGCCGTCCGGTTGGGGGGTTGCATCAGATCGATGCGCCCAATCAGATCCTGGAAACGCTGACGATCCTCCGCCAGATCGATGGAATCCGGGGAGGTGCCGATAATCGGCGCACCGGCAGCCTCCAGGTCACGGGCCAGCTTCAGCGGCGTCTGCCCCCCAAACTGGACAATAATCCCGTCCGGCCGCTCCGTCTCGACGATCTCCATGACATCCTCAAGGGTAAGCGGCTCGAAGTAGAGCCGATCCGAGGTGTCGTAGTCGGTGGAAACCGTCTCCGGATTGCAGTTGACCATGATGGTCTCGTAAGCATCATCCCGCAGGGCAAGCGAGGCGTGGACACAGCAGTAGTCGAACTCGATCCCCTGGCCAATGCGGTTCGGCCCGCCGCCGAGGACCATGATCTTCTTGCGCTTCGAGGGAGCGGCCTCGCACTCCTGCTCATAGCTCGAGTAGAGGTAGGCGGTCGCCGTGGGGAACTCCGCAGCACAGGAGTCAACACGCTTGAACACGGGGCGCACGCCCAGCTCCAGGCGCTGCTCGCGGACCCGCGGCTCAGGGACTCCCCAGAGCTTAGCCAGCCGGGCATCGGAAAAACCGTGGCGCTTATAGCGACGCAGGTCTCGTCCCTCACAGTCATCCAGCGTGCAGGCGGCGACCTCCCGCTCAATAGCGATCAGCTCCTCGATTTGGGCAAGGAACCACGGGTCGATCGCGGTCATGCGGTGGACGTCCTCGACACTGAAGCCGAGGCGGAAGGCGTCACCGAGGTGCAACACCCGCTCCGGGGTCGGCTGGCGCAGGGAATGACGAACGACATCAGCAGCATCCTGGCGGCTGTGATCAATCCGCTCATCAAGGCCAGAGAGGTCTTGCTCTAGCCCTCTCAGGGCTTTCTGGAAAGACTCTTGGAAGGTCCGCCCGATCGCCATGACCTCGCCCACGGACTTCATCTGGGTGGTCAGGTAGGGATCGGCCTGCGGAAACTTCTCGAAAGTGAAGCGCGGGATCTTGGTGACCACGTAGTCGATGGTCGGCTCAAAGGAGGCCGGCGTCGCGCCACCGGTGATCTCGTTACGCAGCTCATCGAGCGTATACCCGACAGCCAGTTTCGCCGCCACCTTGGCGATAGGGAAGCCGGTCGCCTTAGAAGCCAGCGCCGAGGAGCGCGATACCCGAGGATTCATCTCGATGATCACCATCCGCCCGTTCTCCGGGTTGATGGCGAACTGGACATTGGAGCCGCCAGTCTCTACCCCGATCTCGCGCAGCACCGCCAGCGACGCGTCACGCATCAGCTGATATTCCTTATCGGTCAGCGTCTGCGACGGCGCCACCGTGATGGAATCACCGGTGTGCACGCCCATCGGATCGAGGTTCTCGATGGAGCAAACGATGATGGCGTTGTCGTTGCGATCACGCACGACCTCCATCTCGTATTCCTTCCAGCCGAGAACGGACTCCTCAAGCAGTACCTCGTTGGTATAGGAGAGATCCAAGCCACGCTCGACGATCTCGTGGAATTCCTCACGGTTATAAGCAATCCCACCGCCAGAGCCACCTAGGGTGTACGAAGGACGGATGATGACCGGGAACCCCATGCGCGTCTGCGCAGCTTGAGCCTCAGCCATGGACCGGGCCAGCTCGGAGCGCGGTGTCTCCAGGCCGATGCGTTCCATAGCGGCACGGAAGGCCTCACGCTCCTCGGCCTTATCGATGGCTTCGCGACTGGCACCAATCATCTCCACGCCGTAGCACCCTAGGATGCCGTGCTTGACCAGGTCGAGAGCGCAGTTAAGCGCCGTTTGCCCGCCCATGGTCGGTAACACCGCATCGGGGCGCTCGCGCTCGATAATGCGGGTCACCGTCTGCCATTCCACCGGCTCGATATAGACCGAGTCCGCAGTCTCTGGATCGGTCATGATCGTCGCCGGGTTAGAGTTGACCAGAATGACCCGGTACCCCTCCTCGCGCAGGGCCTTGCAAGCCTGAGCGCCAGAGTAGTCGAACTCGCACGCCTGTCCGATGACAATCGGGCCAGCGCCGAGGATCAGAATGGATTGGAGATCAGTTCTTTTCGGCATGATTCGAGCGTTCTCGGATCCAGGATGGTCAACGATCGGCAAAGAAGGCTTCCACGGGGCACAGGCCGCTCGCGCCGATACCGATAAGGAGAGCGACGCCCCTAGCCTGCACGTAAGGCGCAGCCTTGCGGCGTGGCACGGACAAGGCGCTCACCCATAGGCCATCATCTCGACAAACCGCTGGAACAGCGGCCGCATGTCGTGAGGACCGGGACTGGCTTCAGGATGCCCTTGGAAGCTAAAGGCTGGGGCATCGGTACGGCGGATACCCTGCAGAGAACCATCGAACAATGAGCGATGCGTGGCCTTCAGATGAGCCGGCAAGCTCGCCTCATCCACCGCGAAGCCGTGATTCTGGCTAGAGATCAGTACCTGCCCGGTGTCAAGGTCGATGACCGGATGGTTGGCACCGTGGTGGCCGAACTTCATCTTCTCGGTCTGCGCGCCGCTAGCCAGGCCTAGCAGCTGATGCCCGAGACAGATCCCGAAGGTGGGGATACGGTGCTCCTCAAGCAGCTCGCGGATGCTCGCCACAGCGTAGTCCATCGGCTCTGGATCGCCGGGGCCGTTAGAGAAGAATATCCCGTCGGGAGCCAGGGTCAGCACATCCGCCGCCGAGGTCCGGGCGGGGACCACCGTCACCCGGCAACCCGCGTCGACAAGCAACCGCAGGATCTGCTGCTTGATGCCGTAATCGTAGGCGACCACATGAAACTGCGCCTCAGACGTAGCCCCTGTCACATCGCTGACGCCGTGCTCCAGCGTCCAGGCTCCGTGCTCCCAGGTGTGGCGGGTTCGGGTCCCCGCCTCGCCCGCGAGGTCGCATCCACTCATGCCCCCATAGCCGCGCGCCTGCTCCAGGGCCCATGCCTCATCGACCTGCTCGCCAGCGAGCAGGCAGCCGCCTTGAGCACCGAGTTCGCGCAACCGACGCGTGAGCGCACGCGTATCGATACCGGCGATGGCCACCACGCCCTGCTCGCGCAGCCAGGCGACAAGACTCTGCTCGGCACGCCAGCTACTGTGCTGAGGCGGCACATCGCGCACCACCAACCCCGCGAGCCGGGCATGGTCATCTTCGCGGTCGATGCTATTCACGCCGGTGTTGCCGATATGCGGATAGGTCAGGGTCACAATCTGCCCGGCATAGGAAGGATCGGTGGCGATCTCCTGATAACCGGTCATCGCAGTATTAAAGACGACCTCACCGGTTACGGCCCCGTCGGCACCTACCGCCTCACCGTGGAACACCGTACCGTCTTGCAGGACGAGCAGTGCTGGCCGGGTCAACGCAGCCTCCCCTGTTGGCGCTAGCCCCCCGCCGCGGACCTACGCGGCCCACGAGCCACAAGCGAGAGGCGGGCATGCAAAAAACGGGAGGGGCGCACCCTCCCGTGGCGATTGATCGCGGAAGCGCGCCATCCGGCGCGTGAGCTGACTACAGTCTACCTGTACAAGCGGTCATTTGTCACCGTGTTGGCGGAAGCAAACCGCCCGGAGGAACGCCTCGAAGGCGGTCAGCCAGGCTGGCACCCCGGCAAGGAGAGCGCACTCAGGCGTGCTCCGGCTAATGTCCCTCAGCAAGGCTCTCCCCGAGCCTCCTCAGCGACTACGGCCGAAAGCTCTACAAAAATCGGGAAGCAGTACCTATCATGGACAATTTACCGCAGGAGCCATGAGGAAGCCGTTGACCGCCTTAGCCGTCTCCGATCTGACCAAAACCTATGCTGGGGGGCAGATCGCCCTGCACGGCATCAACCTTACCGTAGATGCAGGCGCCTTCTTCGGGCTACTCGGCCCGAACGGCGCCGGCAAGTCGACCCTGATTGGAATCATCTCCACCCTGGTGAACAAGAGCAGCGGCACGGTCCGTGTCTTCGGGCACGATCTGGACCGCGACCCATGGGCGGTCAAGTCTTGTATCGGGCTGGTACCGCAGGAGTTCAACTTCAATACCTTTGAGACCGTCGAGCAGATTGTGCTCAACCAGGCGGGTTACTACGGCATCCCCCGCCCCATTGCCCGACAGCGTGCCGAGCGCTACCTGCACAGCCTCGGCCTCTGGGAGCGCCGGCACACCGTCTCCCGGGAACTCTCCGGCGGCATGAAGCGCCGGCTGATGATCGCAAGGGCGCTAATGCATGAACCACAGCTGCTCGTCCTTGACGAGCCCACAGCGGGCGTCGACATCGAGCTGCGCCGCTCGATGTGGGACTTCCTGCGCCACATCAACGACCAGGGTACTACGATCATCCTCACGACCCACTACCTTGAGGAGGCCGAGAGCCTGTGCCGGCAGATCGCCATCATCGACGGCGGGCGGATCATCGAGAACACCGACGTACGTAGCCTGCTCCAGCGCCTGTCGAAGGACGCCTTTCTGCTCGATGTCGACCACCTCCCGGAGACACTGCCACAGCTACCCGACTTCCCTCTCAGGCGGATCGAAGACCGTGTCCTGGAAGTTGAGGTCCCCCGGGAACGCGCCCTTACGGACCTGTTTGCAGCCCTCGCTGAGCACGGTATCCGCGTGCAGAGCATGCGCAATAAGGCAAACCGGCTGGAGGAGCTGTTCTTGCGCCTAGTGGAGAGCAACGACACCTCGCCGTCCACCGGGCGCAACAACTCAGCCATTCAGGAGGGCGCCACCTCGTGAACCATTCTGGCTACTCTGACCACGCCACCCCCTACGGCAGTCGTGCCGCTCCCACCCGCCTGCGGGCAGCACTGATCGCCTTGCAGACGCTTGTCTATAAGGAGACCCACCGCTACCTGCGAATCTGGATCCAAACGCTGGTCCCGCCGGCGATCACCATGACCCTCTACTTCCTGATCTTCGGGACCCTGATCGGCGAGCGGGTCGGCCCCATGGAGGGCTACTCCTACATGGAGTACATCGCTCCGGGCATTATCATGCTCTCCGTGATCACCAACTCGTATAACAATGTCGTCTCTTCCTTTTTCGGGGCCAAGTTCCAGCGCCATATCGAGGAGCTGCTTGTCTCACCGACGCCCAACCTCGTCATCCTGCTCGGCTACGTCGCCGGCGGCGTAGGCCGCGGCCTGCTGACCGGTGCCATTGTTACCCTGGTAGCGCTGATGTTCACCTCGCTACCCGTGCACAGCTGGCCGATCACGATCTCTGTGGTGCTATTCACGGCGGTACTTTTCTCCATCGGCGGCTTCATCAATGCCATCTATGCGCAGAAGTTCGATGATGTCGCCCTCGTCCCGACCTTCGTGCTCACACCACTGACCTACCTCGGCGGTGTCTTCTACTCCATCTCGCTGCTGCCGGAGCTCTGGCAAGGCGTTTCCATGGCGAACCCGATCCTCTACATGGTCAACGCCTTTCGCTACGGGATCCTCGGCGCCTCGGACGTCAACATCATCCTCTCCTACGTCATGATGGCGCTCTTCATCTTCGTCTTCGGCAGCTTCGCCCAATATCTGCTACATCGAGGGACAGGGCTGCGCTCCTGACCCCGCCCCATCAAGGAGGAATCATGGATCCGGCCCAAAGCCCACTGCTGACTGACCTCTACCAGCTGACCATGATCGATAGCTACCTGCAGCAGGGCATGCAGGAGCCAGCCTCCTTTGAGCTATTCAGTCGCAAGCTGCCACCAGGACGCGGTTTCTACGTCGCCGCCGGAATTGAGCCCGCCCTTGACTGGCTCACCGAGCTATCCTTTGGCGAGAAAGAGCTGGCCTGGGTCCGCCACTGTGGTCACTTCCGCCCTGAGTTCGCCGACGAACTCGCTGCGATGCGCTTCACGGGCCATATCGAGGCAGTGCCCGATGGCACGCTCCTCTTCCCGCAGGAGCCGATCCTGCGCGTCACTGCCCCCCTACCCGAGGCACAGCTCATTGAGAGCCGGCTGATGAATCTGGTCCATCTGCACAGCCTGCTCGCTACCAAGGCAGCCCGGGCGGTGATCGCTGCTGATGGCCGACGGCTGGTGGATTTCGGCATGCGCCGTGCCCACGGCGCTGAGGCTGCCATGGCTGCTGCTCGCAATACTTGGCTTGCCGGCTACGACGGCACCGCCACCTGCCTAGCGGGCGCGGCGTACGGAATCCCCACCATTGGCACCATGTCCCACTCCTACGTACTCGCCTTCGAGCGCGAGATCGAGGCCTTTCGCGCCTTCGCCCGAGCCCATCCCGAGAACGTCGTGCTGCTCATCGATACCTACGATATCGCTGAGGGCGCCCGGAAGGTCGTTGCTCTCGCCGAGGAGGGGGTCACCGTCCACGGGGTTCGCATCGACAGCGGCGATCTCGCCACCGAGGCACGGCGGGTGCGAGGCATCCTCGATGCCGGCGGCCTGCACGCGGTAAGGATCCTCGTCAGTGGCGACCTGGACGAATACGCAGTCGCGCGGTTGAACGCTGACGGCGCCCCCATCGACGGCTTCGGGCTCGGTACCAAAGTCGATACCGCGGCCGATCACCCGCACCTCGACATGGCTTACAAGCTTCAAGAGTATCGCGGCATCCCGCGGCGCAAGCGTTCCCTCGGCAAGACCCATTGGCCAGGGCGCAAGCAAGTGCGACGCCGCTACGACCAGGAGGGTATCGCCTCAGGGGACATCCTCTGCCTGAGCGAGGAAGAGGGTCTTCCCGGCGAGGCCCTGCTCGTAGAGATGATGGACGGTGGCCAGCGCACGCGTCCGGCGGAGACAAGCGCAGCGATCCGGGAGCGTCTGCACAAAGGGCTCGCAGCCTTGCCCGCCGCGTGCCGCTCCCTGGAAGCGGACAGCAGCGCCTACCCCGTAACGATCTCCGAAGCGCTGCAGGCAGCCGCCGTAGCCGCCGATCAGCAGGAGGTCTAGTACCTCCGGCTACAGCGCACACTACCGAGTCCGAGCCCGAGCCCGAGCCAGCAAAGCCTTTCCTGGCGCCCAAGGCGGCCCCTACAACGGACGGCGGCAGCCGCTAGCGCCCCCGCACCTGCTCAAGCAGCTCGCTCAAGGCGAAGCCATAGCGCTCCGCGATCGCCTTGAGTTCACGGCGAGCCAGGGTGATATTCTCCTTGCGCCGGCGCTCGATCTCTTGCTCAACCTGCTTCCGCAGGCTGCGCAGCTGTTCCACCGAGTACCTCGACAGATCCTCCATCGCGCTCCCTTTCTACCGCGCGTAGCCATCAGGGGTTGAGAAGAAAATGGCACCAGCCCTCAGCACGGTGCTCGTAGCGCTCGCGCTCGTGGAGCCGCCCCTCACCAGCGGACCACAGCTCGATGCTAGCGGGGACGATACGGTACCCCGACCAGTAAGGGGGACGGGGGATATCATCCGGAAAGCGGGCCTCCGCCTCGGCCAGCCGCACCTCCAGCACCTCACGGCTCTCGAGCGGCTGAGACTGGTACGAAGCCCAGGCACCTAGCTGGCTCAAGCGCTCACGCTGGCACCAATAGGCATCCGCCTCAGCAGGGTCCACCGGCACAACAACGCCACGGATTTCCACCTGCTCATAGAGCGGCTGGAAATAAAAGCACAAGGCCGCACGCGGGTTCTCGGCCAGTTGACTCCCCTTGCGGCTAGTGCGGTTGGTGTAGAAGACGGCCCCTGCCTCATCGAGTTGCTTGAGCAGCACGGTGCGTGCCGCCGGCCAGCCGTCGACCCCGGCGGTCGCGAGCACACCCGCGGTTGGCTCAGGCAGGCTTGCCTCTTGCGCCCGCTCAAGCACCGCCCGGACCCGGCCCAACGCTTCTCGGTAAAGGATATCAGTATCGGGGGCTGGCTCACTCATGGGGTGCTACCTTCAAGGTTAAACCTTCCTTGCCTACGACACGGACCCGTTCACCAGCGTGCACCGGCTCCACCGCCTCGGCATTCCAGCGTTCGCCGGCGATATGCACATGACCATGCGTTGTGAAATCTTCCTCGGCAACCGCTGAGGCCTCGAGCAGCTCCTCGCTACCACCCAGTCGCGGCCGACGCCAGGCGCGGGCCGCCATGGTCGCCACGCCGGTAAAGACCAAAAGGCTTGCCGCAGTAAACCCCAGGATCAGCCCCAGGGAGATCCCGAAACCTTCCACATCGGCATCGAAAAGCATAATAGAGCCGAGGAGAAAGGCCACGGCTCCACCAATCCCGAGGATGCCGAAGCTCGGCGCAAAGGCCTCAGCGATCATCAACCCAGCCCCGAGCGCGATCAGCCCCAGACCGGCATAGGTGATCGGCAGCGCCTGGAAGGCGTAAAGCGCCAGCAACAGGCTGATCCCGCCCAGCACCCCCGGGACCAGGGCCCCCGGATTGAGAAGCTCAAAGATGATCCCGTAGATGCCCAGGAGCATCAAGACATAGGCGACATTGGGATTGGTAATCACCGCCAGCAGCCGATTGCGCCAATCCGGATCGAGACGCTCCACCTCCGCACCAGCGCTGCTCAGCGCCCGCTCCCCGGCAGGCAACTGCACCGTGCGTCCGTCAGCTCGCTCAAGGAGCTTCCCAACACTATCGGCAGTGAAATCGATGACACCCAGCTCCAGAGCCTTGCTTGCGGAGGCGCTCACCGACTCGCGCACAGCCCGCTCGGCCCATTCCGCGTTGCGCCCGCGCAGCTCGGCAAGCCCACGGATGTAGGCCACCGCATCCTCGATCACTTTGCGCTCCATGGCCGCTGGACTACGCTCTCGCCCCTCTTCCGCTCGCTGAGCTCCTGAGTCGCCTTCCCGGCCCTCGGCCCCTTCCGCTTCTCCGGTATCCCCTCCCTCCTCGTCAGGCTGCTCTTGCTCAAAACGCTCCTGCAGCTCCTCCAGGCCACCGTCCTCGGCATCTTCATCCCCGCCAGGAACGATGTCACCTCCGCCACCGATCTGCACCGGCGTTGCTGCGCCGAGATTGGTCGCCGGCGCCATAGCGGCGATATGGGAAGCGTAGAGGATATAGGTCCCGGCGCTAGCCGCCCGGGCGCCGCTAGGCGCAACGTAAGTAGCTACAGGTACTGGCGAGGAGAGGATATCGCTGATGATCTCTCGCATGGCGCTATCCAGCCCGCCCGGGGTATCCATGCGCAGGATCACCAACTCCAGCTCGCGCTCCGCCGCCTGCTCGAGGCCACGAGCGACATAATCAACAGTTGCCGGCCCGATCGGCCCGTCAATAACCAGCTCAAGGGCGGTCCCGCGGCCTTCCTCACCCGTCGGAGACGCTGCTTCCTCGCTACCGAGCGGCGAGACTAGGGCTGAGAGGAGGTAGGCAAGCAGCAAGGCAAGGCAGTGACGGCTTGTCATCATCAGCGCGACCTCTGGGCGGGGCGGCGGGGCAAACCCGCCGCTAGGGTAGCTTAGAGCCCCTTGAGCGCAGAGATGATCTCGTCGCGCACCGCCTCCACCGACTGCTGGCCATTCACCGTGATGTAGTACGGTGCCGTCGGATCCCCTTTCTGCGCCCACTGGGAATAATAGTCCACCAGCGGACGAGTCTGCTCGTGGTAGACCGCCAGGCGCTGGCGGACCGTCTCCTCGCGATCGTCGTCGCGCTGAACAAGCTCCTCCCCGGTGATATCGTCCTTACCCGGCTCCTTCGGCGGGTTATGGGTCATGTGATAGACCCTCCCAGAGCCCGGATGGACGCGACGACCGGCCATGCGGTCGACGATCTCTTCATCGGGGACCTGGATCTCCACCACGGCATCGATGCCGACCCCCTGCTCGTGGAGCCCATCAGCCTGCGCTATGGTCCGCGGAAAACCATCCAGGAGAAAGCCGTTGGCGCAATCCGGCTCGGCCAGACGCTCCTTAATCAAGCCTAGAATGATATCGTCGGAGACGAGGCCACCCTCATCCATGATCTTTTTGGCCTGCTGCCCGAGCGGGGTGCCTGCCTTGACCGCGGCGCGTAGCATGTCACCGGTGGAGACCTGCGGGATCTTGTAAGCCTCGCAGATAGACTCGGCCTGCGTACCTTTCCCGGCACCTGGGGGGCCTAATAGAATGAGCCGCATTGCTTCACCTCGCGTGTCGTTTCGTGAATCAAGCCCG
>JBKGYE010000009.1:0-42539 GCA_046546255.1 Halorhodospira sp.
GCGGGCTAGCGTCCTTACAAATCCTTGCACAGGCCCTGAACAAACCCACACGGGGCACCGCTAGAGTGGTCCTTGTGGCGCTGCTGAGGGGTGGCGCATAAAGTGAGAGTAGTCAAGAGAGGAGCCATAAGATGCGCAAATCGATACGGATGATCGTGGGTGGGGCTTTCCTGGTCCTGTTGCTCCCCGGTGTGGCCTCGTCCCAGCAGGAGGGCGAGCGCAGCGGGGGGGCGAAGAAAGGCCCGGAAGCCATGGAGGAGCGGATGGCTGAGCGCCTGGACCTGAGCGAGGAGCAGCGCGAGCAGATGGATGAGCTGCGCTCCGAGATGCGTGAAAAGATGCAGGAGATCCTCACGGAGGAGCAGATGGAGCGGGTGCAGCGGATGCAGGAGGGCGACGGTCCGGCCATGGGGGGTGGTTCGCCTGGCAGCAACCGCGGCGAGGGGATGCCCGGACAGGGTCAGATGGAGCGGGGCTCCGGCCAGAAAGGTGGGCAAGGTGGACAGGGCGCTGGTAGTGGTCAGCCCCGCGAGTAGCTCACTCGGCGCAGTCGGCGCACCGGGTGAGGGTCGGGTCGGCCTTCAGGCGGCGTCGGTCGATCTTGACGCCGCAGAGGAAGCAGTAGCCGAAGTCCCCGGACTCGATGCGCCGCACGCAGGGCCCCCTCGATGCGGGTGAGCAGCTGCTGGCGCCGTCGCTCCCGCTCCAGGGCCATTTGCTGGTCCTGGAGCGCGTCCATCCGTGACAGCCGCCCTTGCCGGGTCTGATCCAGCTCAACAGTGGCGGCCGCTTCGCGGGCGGCCGCCAGCGTCTCGCGCGTCTGCTCCTGCAGTGCCAGGAGCTGCTGGCGGAACCCCTCTCACACCTCTTGATCCATCACGCCGATCCTCGGGGTAGGGCCTCGCTGCAGCTAGCCGCCACGGGGCACCGTCTGGGTCTCTACGAACTCGAACAGCCCCTCAAGCCCGCCCTCGCGGCCGTAGCCGGAGAGCTTGGTGCCGCCGAAGGGGGCCTCTGGCGTGGGGCCGCTGCCGGTGTTCCAGCCTACATGGGGGAAGGCCAGCTGCGGGATCAGCCGCTGCGCTCGCCCTTCATCGCCGGTGAATAGGTAGGCGGCCAGGCCGAATTCGGTATCGTTGGCCAGTGCCAGGGCCTCGGCCTCATCCTGGAATGCGGCGATCGGCACGAGGGGGCCGAAGGTCTCTTCCTGCCAGCAGGCCATCTGCGGCGTGACCCCTCGGAGCACGGCCGGGGGGAAGTAGGCCCCATACTCCTGCTCTAGCGGACCAGGGTCCTCGCCGAGGACCGGCGTCGCGCCCTGCTCGACGGCATCGAGGTAATGGCGGCGGACCTTCTCATAGCCGCTACGGTCGATCAAGGGCCCGAGCTCGACCCCCTCTTCCATGCCGTAGCCGAGGTGCAATCGCGCCGCGCGCTCGGCGATCCGCTCGGCGAAGGCATCGGCGACCGAGTCCTCGACCAGGATGCGGTTGGCACACACGCAGGTCTGCCCTCCGCCCCGGAACTTGTTGGCCAGCAGCTGATCGGCGGCCCGATCCAGGTCGGCATCGGCGAAGACCAGGAACGGTGCGTTGCCGCCTAGCTCCAGGGTCAAGCGCTTGCAGTCCTCGGCGCTGCCGCGGATCAGCGCCTGGCCCACGCTGGTAGAGCCGGTGAAGCTGAGCATCCGGATACGCCGGTCGGCGAGCAGGGCGTCGCCGATGGGCCCGGCTGCTCCGGTGACCAGGTTGACCATGCCTGCCGGCAGGTCGAGTTCGCGGTCGAGCAGGGTGAACAGGGCCAACATGGTCAGCGGGGTCTTCGATGAGGGCTTGACCACGGCAGGTGCGCCAGCGGCTAACGACGCGGAGAGCTTCTTGGCGATCATGCCGATGGGGAAGTTCCACGGCGTGACAAGGGCCACTGGACCGGCGGGGCGATGATGCACCGTCCAGGTGCAGCCCCGTGGCTGCTCCTCCAGGGTGCGTGGCTGCAGGGCCTCGATGTTGCCGGCTGCATGGGCGAAGAAGCCGGCAGCGTAGAGGACCTCGCCCTGGCCTTCGGCATAGGGCTTGCCGTGCTCGAGGGTGAGGATCCGTCCCAGCTCCTTCTGGTGCGTACGCAGAGCCGCATCGATGGCCTCCAGCCAGCGCCGCCGGGTGGCCAGATCCGGGGTGGTGCTCAGGGCGGCCTCGGCGGCGCCCACTGCGCGGCTGGTCTCGTGGGCACCGAGGGCGGGCACGTGGCCGAGGAGTTCGCCGTTGGCCGGGTTGGTGACGCCGAAAGTGGTGCCGTCATCGGCCTCGGTCCACGCTCCGGCGATGTACGCTTTGAGCTCAGGGAGTAGCGGGGAATCTATCATCATGATCGCTTTACGGTTGCGGAGGGCGTGAGTGCTTGGCCCCTGCCCAGATGCTCTTGTCGGGCCAGGGGCGATGGCTGGGCCTATTCGAGCAGCTGCGGTCGTCGATGGGTGAGCGGCTGCACCTGCTGGTAGGCGTGCGCGACACGCAGTACCAGGGCGTCAGCGTGGCGTGGGCCAATGATCTGTAGGCCGATGGGCAGCCCTGCGCGGGTGAAGCCGCAGGGAACCGAGCAGGCTGGTTGTCCGGTGAGGTTGAAGGGATAGGTGAACGGGGTCCAGCTCGGCCAGCGCTGCTCATGCCACCCCTCGGGGACCTCCAGTCCTGCGGAGAAGGCCGGGATGGGGAGGGTCGGCGTCAGCAGCAGGTCGTAGCGCTGATGGAACCGGCTCATGTGCTCAGTCAGTGCAGCACGCTCGTTCATGGCCGCAAGGTAGTCGAGCATGGAGGCGTTGCGCACGCTCCCCGACGCCTCGATCAGGCCGGGATCCATTTCACCGTGGAGGCTCTCCGGGATGGTGCGCAGCGCATTGGCAGCGCCACCAAAGAAGAGGAGATCAAAGGCCTCGCGAGGGTCGTCGAAGCCGGGATCCGTCGCCTCTACCTGCGCCCCGAGGGCCTCGAGGATGCCGGCGGCCTCGCTCACGGCGTGCTGGATCTCCGGGTCAACATGAACGTAGCCGAGGTTCTCGCTGAAGGCAAGGCGCAGCCCGGCAATATCCCCGGTGAGCTGCTCCAGGTAGCTATCGCCAGGAGGCGGCAGGGTAGGGTCGCGGGGGTCGGGCTCGGTGATGACGTCCATCAGCCGGGCGGCATCTTCCACCGTCCAGGTCATGGGGCCTGGGTGGGCGAGCTGCCCGAACGGGCTCGCCGGCCAAAGAGGGACGCGCCCCTGGGTCGGTTTGTGGCCGACCACCCCCGAGAAACCTGCCGGGATGCGGATGGAGCCGCCAGCGTCGGTACCTAGCGCCAGCGGTCCCATGCCCAGTGCTACCGAGGCGGCACTGCCGCCACTGGAGCCGCCGGCCGTGTGCTGTGGGGCAAAGGGGTTGCCGGTGGCTCCATGGGCAGGAGAATCGGTGACCCCTTTCCAGCCCAGCTCCGGGGTGGTGGTTTTGCCGATAGGCACGAAGCCGTGCCGGCGCAGGGCGGCCACGGCCGGGGCATCCATCTCCCAGGGACCGGCAGGGTCAACGGTTCGGGAGCCCTTCAGGTTGGGCCAGCCGCGGGTGAGGAAGACGTCTTTGATGGCCACCGGGATGCCGTCGAGCCGCCCTGCCGGTGAGGTGCTGCGGTAGCGCTGCTCGGAGCGCCGTGCCGCCTCCAAGGAGGTCGCCTCGTCGACCAGGCAGAAGGCGTTGACCGCCCCATTGTGCTGCTGGATCCGTGCCAGGGCCGCCTCAGCGGCTTCGACGGGCGAAAGCGCGCCGCGGCGGAAGTGGCGTAGCAACTCGGTGGCGGTCATGTCGGCGACAGCAGCAGGTTGTAGGCTCATGACGGATGCTCCGGCGGCACGTAGCCGCGTTCCTTATCGACCACGTTGCGCAGCGGTGAGCCGATGCGCCAGCGGTCGAAGTTGTCGATGAACTGATGGATCAGGGCCTCACGCCAGCCCACGAAATCCCCGGCCATGTGGTGGGAGAGGAAGACGTTGTCGAGGTCCCATAGCGGGTGGGCAGCGGGGAGTGGCTCCTCCTCGAAGACGTCTAGCGCCGCACCGGCGATCTCGCCTTCGCTGAGGGCCTCGATAAGGTCTGCGGTAACGACGATCGGCCCGCGGCCAATGTTGATCAGCCGTGCGGAAGGGGCCATGGCACGGAAGGCGGTGCGGTCGAGCAGCCCGCGTGTGGCCTCGGTCAGCGGGGCGGCGATGATGACAAAATCGCTCTGGGGCAGCTGCTCAAGGAGCTGCTCGGTGCCGTAGACCGTGCCGAAGTCCGGATCGTCTGTGCGCCGGCGGCTGGCGATGCCGTCCACGCTGAGGCCGGCAGCGCCGAGGAGGCGGGCGATCTGCCGGCCGATAGAGCCGGCCCCGACCACCAGCGCATGCCGCCCCTGAATGCGCTCAGTTTCACGGTGGCGCCATTCGCGTCGCTCCTGTAGCGCCAGGGTGGTGCGCATGTCCTTGGCGAAGAGCAGGACCATGCCGAGCACGGTCTCTGCAATCGGGCGATCGAAGATACCACGGGCGTTGGTGACCGGTATCCGCGAGGCGATCAGCTCGGGGAAGAGCAGCCTATCCACCCCGGCGCTGGTAGCATGGATCCACCCCAAGCAGTGGGCGTAGGGCCAGGACTCCTGGACCAAGTGGCTGCGGAAGTCCGTGACGAGCAAGATCTGGGCCTCGCCAATGGCCTCAATCAGGTCCTCGCGGTTCGTGGCGTGGCGGATCTCAGCACGTTTGTCGAGTTGCTCCAGGCCCGGGGGAAGTCCTTCGTCCGGTGCCGTGAGCAGCGCGATGGTGGGTCGCTCTCCGGTGGCCATGGGCCTCGACCTCTATATTGCCTACCTTCACCGTATCGGGCGGGCGCTGGCGGGGCAAGCTCTCATCGTCGCCGCATGCCGCTGCTCCCCATGGAGGGGTGCGATGGTCCGGTGTTCTTGCGAGGCAGTGGCTCCTGGGATGGTGATACGTTGCGATCTTCCTCGAAGGTTGATCAGAATGGCCGGGACGCACTGCACCTCGAGGGGCCCGGTTGGTCCTGTTAAGGCGGGCGGCCTTCGAGAGGCGACGGCGGGTGCCAACCCTTGGAGATCGGCATCAAGTGTGGATCAAGCAAGCCCTCGCGCAAGCGAGCACGGTAGGTAGGAGACCCCGCCCACGCCGTGATAGCCCAAGGGCGGTCGTTGGCGCAGGCTATCTCGTGGCCTTTGTATGCTCTGGAACGATGGATGATGCATAGGCGATCCGGCCACTGCGGCTGGAAGGGCGGGTCACTGGTCTTGGCTGCTTCCCTGATGGCGGGTTGTACCCTCGCTCCCGAAGAGCCGGAGTTGAGGGTGGATCTGGACGAGTCTTTCTCGGAATCCGGTTCGGGGCCGCGTCCGGAGCGATGGTGGCGTGCCTTCGAGGATTCCGGGCTGAACGAGCGCATCGACCAGGCGCTCGGCTCCAATCTAGATCTCCAGGCAACCTGGCAACGACTCGAGGAAGCCCATGCCTTGGGTGACCAGGAGTCAGCCGGCCTGTTCCCGAGCCTGGAGCTGTCGGGCCGTGCGCAGGAACAGGATCCTGAGCCGTTGGGCAGCGAGCGCCTCAGCGCGACCCTGGGTGCAGAGTACGAGCTCGATCTCTGGGGGCGCATCCGTGCCGGCGCTGAGGCCCAGGAAAGCCGTTCTCAGGCGGTAGCTGCGGATTATCACTCCGCTGCCCTGTCGCTGGCCGCGGAGGTTGCCCGGACTTGGTACCAGATCGCGGAGGTGGATCAGCGGCTGATCCTGCTGGATGAGCAGTTGGCCACGAGCAAGGAGCTGCTGCGTCTCACGGAGCGGCGTCTAGTAAACGGCCAGGCGCGCCGGCCGGATGTCCTGCGCCAGCGCCAGCAGGTGGAGACCCTGCGCGAGCGCCGCTATGCCCTGCGTGCCGAGCGAGGTACCTTGGTACATCAACTGGCCGTGTTCCTCGGCAAGCCGCCTCAAGCCGGGATTGATGCCGATCCCACGGGACTTCCCGAGCTACCGGAGATGCCGGATGCCGGTGTCCCCGCCCAGCTGGTCCAACGTCGTCCAGACGTCCGCAGTGCTTTCCATGAGTTGCAGGCTGCGGACCGGGAGCTCGCTGCAGCGGTCAGTCGACGCCTGCCCCGGTTAACCCTGACTGCAGAGGGGCGTACGGCTGGGAATGGTCTGGCCACGCTGGGTGATGAGTGGACCCTGTCCTTAGGGGGTGGCCTGGTCGCGCCGCTTCTCGATGCCGGCCGTCGGGCTGCCGAGGCCGAGCAGGCCCGGGCCGTGGAGCGCCGTCGGCTTTATGCCTACGGCGAGGCCGTGCTGACGGCTTTCCAGGAGGTGGAGGATGCCCTGCTGCAGGAGAAGCAGCAGCGCCGCCGCGTAACGAGCCTGCGGGTGCAGCTGGATGATGCGCGTGAAGCCTATCAGCGCCTCCGTAAGCACTATCGCCATGGGATGACGGACTACATCGATGTGCTGACGTCGCTGCGGGATGCCCAGGGGTTGCAGCGGGATCTCCTGGCGGCTAAGCGTGAGCTGCTCGAGCATCGGATCGCCCTCTACCGAGCGCTTGCTGGCGGGATCGAGCCGGCGCAGAGGACAAGCTCATGAGCGAGGAAGGAAGGCACCGCCTTAGGCCCTGGCTGACGGCAGTGTTGGTGCTTTGCCTGCTGGCGGGGGGGGTGGGCTTGGCTGTGCTCGTTTTCCGGACAGAACCCACTGCGGAGCGCGTGGCCACCACTCGGGAGGCCGCGATGCCGGTGACGGTGGAGGAGGTGGAAGTGGGCAACTACCGGCCCCGCTTCGAGGCGATGGGTACGGTGCGGCCGAGCCGGGAGATCGTGCTCAGCCCTCGGGTCGAGGGGGAGGTCGTCGACCGCGCCTCTGAGTTCGTTCCCGGAGGGGTCGTTACCGCCGGGGAGCGCCTGCTACGCCTCGACCCTGCCGACTACGAGCATGCCCTTGAGCAGCGCCGCGGCGAGCTTGAGCAAGCGAAGTCGGATCTGCAAATCCAGCGGGGCGAGCAGCAGGTTGCCGAGGGGGACTACGAGATGCTCGATGAGCAGCTGTCCCCGGATCAGCGGGCGCTGGTGCTGCGCGAGCCGCAGCTGGCCTCGGCGCGGGCGCAGGTCCAGTCTGCCCAGGCTGCGGTCGAGCAGGCGGAGCTGGAGCTGGAGCGGACAGCGATCCGCGCACCCTTCGATGCGCAGGTCCTGAGCCGCGAAGTCAATCTCGGCTCTCAGGTTGGTTCTGGGCAAGAGCTGGCGCGGCTCGCCGGGGCAGAAATGTATTGGATCGAGGTCACGGTGCCTGTCGCCAAGCTCCCTTGGATCCGGGTCCCCGATGGGGGGAGGGAGGAGGGCGGCGCTGACGTGGTGATCCGGGACCGGGGAGCCTGGCCTGAGGATGCCTCACGCTCCGGGGAGGTCGATCGGCTGATCGGCACCCTGAGTGAAGATACCCGCATGGCCCGGCTGCTGGTGGCCGTCGCGGATCCCCTCGGGCGTGAGGGGCCAGAGGAGCGGCCGCGGCTGCTGATCGATGCCTACGTTGAGTGCCGCATCCAGGGGCGGCCGCTGGAGGAGGTTGTCCGGCTCGACCGGGATGCCGTCCGATCAGGCGATACAGCCTGGGTCATGGCCGAGGGTGAGCTTGAGATCCGTGAGCTTGAGATCCGCGTACGGGACGAGGAGTACGCCTATGTCACCGCCGGCCTACAGGACGGTGATCAAGTTGTGACCTCCGAGCTTACCACGGTGCAGGAAGGGGCTCCTTTGCGTCAGAAAGAGAGTGGCTCTTGAGCGACTCCCGACCCGAGAGCGGCCGGGTCGAAGCGCACCGCAACGGCCCCATCGCTTGGATGGTGGCCAATCCGGTAGCGGTGAACCTGGTCATGCTGCTTTTGCTCCTTGGCGGCGCCTGGAGCGGGATCAGCATGCAGAAGGAGGTTTTCCCGCCCGCGCAGCTGGATACTGTGGAGGTCCGTGTCAGCTACCCAGGGGCGACGCCTGCCGAGGTGGAGCAGGGGATCCTGCTGCCGGTGGAGGAGGCTGTCCGGGGGGTCCAGGGCATTCGGGAGATCAGCTCTACCGCCCGTGAGGGGTCCGGGCGCGTGAGTCTGGAGCTGGTTGCTGGCGCAGATCGAATGCGTGTCTACCAGGATATCGACCAAGCCGTCGGTAGCATTCGCACCTTCCCCGAGGAGGCTGAGCGGCCTGAGGTTCAGCTCCAGTCTCGTCGCGTGGATGTCCTTGAGATTGGCCTCTACGGCCCGGTCGATCCCTGGTCGCTACGTCAGCTTGGCGAGCGTGTGCGTGACCGGCTGCTGAGCGACCCCGAAATCACACAGGTCGAACTCAGCAACGTTCCCGATTACGTCACCCATGTCGAGATCCCTCAGAGCCGGCTCCGTGCCTACGGGCTGAGTCTTTCTGAGGTTGCCAGGACGCTGGAGCGCTCCGCCCGCGATCTCCCGGCCGGCTCTATTGATACGAGCGCCGGGGAGGTCATGCTGCGGCTCAAGGAGCGCAAGCAATGGGCCGAGGAGCTTAGCCAGGTGCCGGTGGTCACCAGTGAGGGCGGCAGCTCCGTGACCCTTGGCGAGATCGCCAGCGTCGAGGACGGCTTCGAGGAGGCGGGCTTCCACTCGCAGTTCAACGGCCAGCCCTCCATCGAGCTGGAGCTCTTCCGCAGCGGGGAGCAGTCTCCTCTCGCCATTGAGGCAGCGGCCCAGGCGATCCTTTCTGATCTTGAGACCGAGCTGCCTCCTGGTGTGGTGACCCGCGTCGACAGTAATCGCGCCCAGGACTTCGGCGATCGGCTGGGCCTGCTCCTAGAGAACGGGGCTATGGCCATGGTTATCGTGCTCTTGATTCTGGCGCTGTTCCTCGAGTATCGCCTGGCGTTCTGGATCATGATGGGGATGACCCTCTCCTTCGTGGCAAGCCTCTTGGTCTTGCCCTGGCTCGGGGTGAGCCTGAACATGATCTCCCTGTTCGGCTTCCTGGTCGCTTTAGGGATTGTCGTCGATGACGCCATCGTCGTCGGCGAGAATATCTACGAGCACCGCCAGCGCGGCGGCGATCGCCTCAGTGCTGCTGTACGCGGCGCACGGGATATTGCCGCGCCCGTGACCTTCGCGGTGCTGACCAACATCATCGCTTTTTTGCCGCTGCTGTTCGTTCCTGGGCAGTTCGGTAACTTCTGGTGGCCCCTGCCGGTCGTGGTCATCACCGTGCTCGCGATCTCACTGCTTGAGGCGCTGTTGATCCTGCCGGCTCATCTCGGCCATAGCCGAGGGGGAGGCACGACACGGGCAGGCAACCGGCTGCACCGCTGGCAGCGACGTTTCGCAGCCGGTTTTGAAGGGGCTGTGGATCGTTTCTATCGGCCGGCTCTGCGGGTCTGTATCGCGAACCGCTATTTGACCTTGGCGGGGGCGGCCACGCTCCTGCTGGTGGTGGGTAGCTACGCCTACAGCGATCACATGGGGATGGTCATGATGCCAGAGGTGGCTGCTGATGAGATTGAGGCAGGCGTCTCCTTGCCGTCTGGCACCACCCAACGGCAGGCGGAACGTGTCGCGGAGCGCATCACCGAGGCTACCCGGCGTATGTACGAGGCGAATGAGCTCGATCAGGAGGCGGAGGGGATTAAGTCCAATGTCCGGGGGCAGAGCTTCATCGACGTGGAGATCGTTATGCGGCCCCTCGCCGAGCGTGAGATGAGCGCCCAGGAGGTCATTGAGCTGTGGCGGGATTCGATCGGGGATATCGAAGGCGTGGACCGGATCACCTTCGAGGCGGAGCGAGGGCCTGGCAGCTGGCGTGATGATATCAGCGTTGATCTCAGCCACGAGGACATCGATGTCCTGGAGGAGGCCAGTGAGGCGCTACTTGAGCGGGCCGAGACGTTCTCCGCTACGCGGGATGTCGACGACAGCTATCAGGAGGGCAAGGAGCAGCTGGATATCACGCTCCGCGAGCAGGGGCGGGCCTTAGGCTTGACACCCGAGGAAGTGGGCCGCCAGGTCCGGGATGCCTTTTACGGGGCGGTTGCCTTCCGCCACATGCGTGGCACCAATGAGGTCGAGGTCCGGGTCAAGCGGCCTATGGCGGAGCGCCGGGGATTGGAGCATCTTGAGGGGTTGGTCCTACAAGGCCCCGATGGCACGGAGTTTCCGCTTTCGGAGGTTGCCCGCATCGAGCGTGGCCACGCTTTCACCAGCATCGATCGCCGTGATGGGCGGCGCGTGATTACGGTAGGGATGGATGTCGAGCCTAAGGAGCAGACCGGCCAGGTCTTGGACGGCCTGCGCCAGGAGGTCCTGCCGGATCTGCGCGCCGATTACCCAGGTCTCACCTGGACCTTTCGCGGTAGCCAGACTCGCATGCATGAGTCCGGCGAGGTTCTGCTGGGCGGTTTCGTGCTGGCGCTGATGGCCATTTATGGGCTCCTGGCGGTCGCCTTCTCCAGCTATAGCCAGCCGCTGATTATCCTGGCGACCATCCCCTTTGGTTTCGTCGGGGCAGTGATCGGCCACATCCTGCTAGGCTTCGATCTGTCGCTGATCAGCCTCATGGGCGCAGTGGCCCTCTCTGGCGTGATGGTCAATGACGCCCTGATCATGGTTACGTACGCCAATCGCCATCGCCCTGGTCTCTCGGCCTGGGCGGCCATCGAGGTCGCCGGCATACGCCGTTTCCGGCCTATCCTGCTGACGACCCTGACTACTTTCGGTGGGCTCACGCCGATCATCCTGGAGACCTCGCGGCAGGCGACCTACCTGATCCCCATGGCGATCTCCCTGGGGTTCGGCATCGTCTTCGCTACGGCGCTCATTGTGTTCATCGTCCCCTGCCTCTACCTTGTCCTTGAAGATTTACGCCCGCGGTCGGTGGACCCGGCGGACGGGGCAGCTCCTGGGACGGGGGCGGGCTAGGCTTGTCGAGGAAGGTGTAAGGGGGTGACACTGCAGGCAGGGCGAGCGGTAGCGTGGGCGCTCGCCAGCGGAGCACAAGCTAAGGCAAGGAGGTGTCTGTGGCCGCCTACCCTGATGAGGTCGACCCCGAGGACGAGCGCGAGCCGGTGTGGAGTCCCTCCATCCGGGCGCTGCCCATCCCTGGCATCCGCAAGATGGTCAATATGGCTGCGTCGATGGAGGATGTCACCCATCTCTCTATCGGTCAGCCCGACTTCCCCATGCCGGAGCATGTGGTTGAGGCCCATATCCAGGCCCTGCGTGACGGGAAGACCGGCTATACCATGGATGCAGGGCTGCCGCAGATGCTCGAGGCGGTGGCGGAGTACTACAGCGAGCGCTACGAGCGGCCGTTGAGCCCCGAGAACGTGCTGATCACGACCGGCGCCACCGAGGCCATGTATCTAGCCATCGCGGCCACGGCAGCCCCCGGACGGCAGTTCCTCGTCCCCGATCCCACCTTCCCGCTCTATGCGCCTCTGATCCGCATGAACGGCGCCGAGGTCAAGCCGATCCCCACCCGCGCAGAGCACGGTCACCAGATCGACCCCCAGGAGGTGATCGACAACATCGGTATGCGCACCTTCGGGATCATCCTCAATTCGCCGAGCAATCCGACCGGTACGGTCTACCCCCGGGAGACCATCGAGGCCATCGTCCAAGAGGCTGCCTACCGCGGGGTCTACGTCTTCAGCGATGAGGTCTACGATCATCTGCTGCTCGATGAGATGGACTATCCGAGTGTGCTGCGCTGCACCTCGGACCTGGATCACGTGATGGCCGTCTCTAGCCTGTCCAAGACTTTCAGCATGGCCGGGCTGCGCATCGGTTGGCTGATCTCCAGCCAGGGGGCGATCAAGAAGCTCCAGCGCTTCCATATCTTCACTACCACGGTGGCCAACACGCCCGCACAGTGGGCGGGGATTGCCGCGCTACGGGGGGGTATGGGATGCGTTGGGGAGATGCTTGAGGCCTATCGAGCACGGCGCGATCGTATCGTGGAGCTGGTGAGCCGCACACCGCACCTCACCAGCTATCGGCCGCAGGGGGCGTTCTACATCTTCCCCTCGCTACCGCCGAACACCGACGCCACCAACCTGGCGACGCGCATGCTCAAGGAGACGGGGGTGTGCGTGGTCCCCGGCGACGCCTTCGGCGATAGTTGCCCGAACTCCTTGCGTATCAGCTACGCTGCCTCCATGGCGGACATCGAGCGGGCATTCGAGCGGATCATCCCCTGGATGGAGCAACAGGAACTCTGACGGCAGTTCCCTGGGCCCGTCAGTGCTTTGCGGCCGTGGCGCTTGCGGGCAAGCGCCACGGCTCCTTAGAGCAGCCCCACCTGGAGCTTGGCCGCCTCGCTCATCATCTCCTGGCTCCAAGGGGGAGAGAAGACCAGGTTGACCTGGGCGTCGGCGACCGTGGGGACCAGCTCCACCTTGGTCCGTACATCGTGGGCTAGGATCTCCCCCATGCCACATCCCGGCGCGGTGAGGGTCATGTCGATATCGACATGGCGCGTGCCCTGGTCGTCTTGGAGGATGTCGCAGCGGTAGATCAGCCCGAGATCGACGACGTTGACCGGGATCTCGGGGTCGTAGCAGGTAGCCATCTGCTCCCAGATGACCCGCTCGACGTCCTCGTCCGTAGCGTTCGTTGGCAGCTGCGGGGCATCAGGCGGCTCTTTGCCAATGGCATCGGCGTTGTTGCCGTCGATGCGGAACAGGTGTCCCTGCAGATAGACGGTAAAGCTGCCGCCGAGGGCCTGGGTGAGCACCCCCTCGGCGCCCGCGGGGATGATGCCGGTGTCGCCCGCCGGAATGACCACGGCCTCGCAGTCACGCTGGAAGGTGATGGGCTCGCCCTTGGGTGCGTACATGGCTCCGGTACCGGTTGCTGGCAATGCTCAGATGACATCCTGTCCCATGCTAGCAAAGTGCCATCAGCGTGTGGGGCGAGGAGGACGCCGCGGCAAGCAATCGCCTACACTAGTGCAGCATTGCCCGAGGGTGGAGTGCGCGGCTCGGGGCGCGCGCCCTGACGGGACCTGAATCCTTACCGCGGCATAGGAGGCGACATGGCGGAAGAGCATACAGGGCAACAGCGTGTCGGTGGCGCGGAGCCGGATCCGGAGCAGGAGCTGCGGTCGGCGACGGTGGTCATCTTCCGCTCCGGCGTGACGGATACCCGCGCCTTGGTGCGGACGCTGCACCAGCACGGTATCGATTTCCGTGAGGTGGAGCTGTCGATGGGCTCGGAGCAGATGCGCAGCCAGTTCCATAGGCTTCAGCAGATGACCGGCTGGCGCAGCCTGCCGCAGATCTTTGTCCACGGGGCCTTTGTCGGGGGGCCGGATGAGCTGTTCCAGCATCCGATCCTGGCCGGGGCCAGCCCTGCCGGTGCTGCTGGCCCTGCGCCATCCGCAGCCTCGGTCCCGGCTGCTGGGAGCCATCATGGATCCCAGCAGGGTGCGGGCGCTGGCGTTGGCGCAGCCCAGGCGGCGGAAACGCAAGCAGCGAGCGACTCCCCTCTCCCTGCTGGTCGGCTGACGGGGCGATTCCTCGGTTACGCCGGCCTCCTGCCTGTGCTGATCGGCCTCGGAGCGGCGGCGGTGGCGCCGCCGGATGTGTATGGCCAGGCTGTATCGGCAACGCTGATCTACAGTGCGGTCATCCTCTCCTTCCTCGGTGGCGTCCATTGGGGTGTGGCGCTGATGCGCGGGCGTCGCGCTAGTCTGACCATGCTTCTTGGGGTCCTGCCGGTCGTGCTCGCCTGGACTGGCGCATGGATCGGGGTGATCGGCGCCCCGGGGAGCGGTGCCGTGGCCCTGGCGGCAGGCTTCGCTGGTTGGTACGGCTACGAGGGGGCGGCAGCGCCGGGGACGAGCCTGCCGGCCTGGTATCGACGGTTGCGCGGACAGCTCACGGTGGTGGTGTGCATCGCCTTGCTGTTGCTGGCGCTGTTCGCTTGATCCCCGCTGCTCGCTGGGGCGGTTAGTCCCGCCCCAGCCATTGGATTCGATAGAGGTCGAGCCGCCGGTCCTTATAGTTACGGACCGAGCCCTCGTTGCGGATCTCGGTGAGCTTGTCCAGATCCAAGTCGACGATCAGGGTCATCTCGGTGTTCGGCGTGGTCTCCGCCACGATGGCGTCGTGGGGGAAGGCGAAGTCCGCCGGGGAGAAGACCGCGGATTGGGAGTACTGGATGTCGATGTTCTCCACCTTCGGCAAGTTCCCTACCGAACCGGTGATCGCAACGTAGCACTCATTCTCGATGGCCCGTGCCTGGGCGCAGCGGCGGACGCGCAGGTAGCCGGTCTGCGTGTCGACCCAGTAGGGTACGAAGAGGATGCGCGCGCCCTTCTGGTTAAGGATCCGCGGCAGCTCCGGGAATTCCGCGTCGTAGCAGACCAGGATGCCGACCTTGCCGATATCGGTCTCGAAGACCTTGAGCTCGTCGCCGCCACGTACTCCCCAGTAGGCCCGCTCATCCGGGGTGATGTGCAGCTTGTGCTGCTCGTCGGTCGTGCCGTCACGCCGGCAGAGGTAAGAGACGTTGTACAGGGTCTGCTCCTGGTAGACGGGCATCGAGCCGGCGATGATATTGATGTTGTACGACACCGCCAGGCGCGACATCTCGTCGACAATCTCCTCCGTGTACTGGGCCAGGCCACGGATTGCCTCGGCCGGGTGCTCCTGGTTGAACAGCGATAGCAACGGGCCATTGAAGAACTCCGGGAAGAGGGCGAAGTCGGCGTTGTAGCCCGCCAGCGCGTCGACGAAGAACTCCGCCTGGTCGATGAGCTCATCCACCGAGCTCATCGAGCGCATCTGCCACTGCACGGTGCCCACCCGGACGACCGCCTTGCGGCGTGAGATCAGCGGCTGCTCCTTGGGCTCATAGAAGATGTTGTTCCACTGCACCAAGGTGGCATAGGCATGGGAATCCCGGTCCGAAGGTAGGTAGTCGGTAATGATCCGCCGCACGTGGAAGTCATTGGCGAGCTGGAACGAGAGGATCGGGTCGTGGATCTCCCGGCGTTTGACCAGCTCGATGTAGGCCTCCGGCGACATTTGGTCGGCGTACTTGGCGTAGCCGGGGATGCGCCCCCCGGCGACGATCCCGCGCAGGTTCAGGCGCCGGCACAGCTCCTTGCGCGCATCGTAGAGGCGCCGGCCGAGCCGCATGGCACGGTACTCCGGGTCGACAAAGATATCCACGCCGTAGAGGACGTCCCCATTGGGATCGTGGGTGGTCAGGTAGCCGCCGCCGGTGATCTCCTCGTAGGTATGCTTGTCCCCGAAGCGGCCGTAGTCCACGATAAGTGTTATGGCACCTGCAACGACGCGTCCGTTGTCCTCGATGCAGATCTGCCCTTCCGGGAAGCGGTTGATCTGGGCCGCGAACTGCTCTCGGGACCAAGCCCCGTCCATGTCGGGATATACTTGGTCCATGATCTGCGCCACATCGTTGTAGTCCTCGAGCACCATGTTGCGTAGCCGAAGATGGTGCTCTTCCTGCTCGGTTCGCTCGTCGGACGCCGTTTCCTCGTTCATGGACCCCTCAACCCCCTTATTGATCAATCCGGCACTGCAGCGCGGCGGGACGCCAGGGTATGAGTATACAAGGCCACCTCGGTGCTGGGTGAGGGGGTGGGGCCTATGCTCGCTCGTCCTGCTGCTTTTGCTCGCGGTGCTAGAGCCTGCCTATGCCCGGGTCGAGGTCGTGGTCGAGGGTGTGGAGGGCGAGCTTGCCGATCAGGTGCGCAGCCACGTGGGTAAGCCGAGTTCCGAGGACCCTGCGGCATTGGCCTCCTTCCGCCGGCGCGCGCCCGAGCGGGCAGAGCGCGGCCTGCAGGCCGTGGGCTACTACCGCGCCGCGATCGAGGTCCGCCGCGAGCGCATCAGCGAGGATGCGCAGCGGCTGATCATTGCCGTCGAGCCCGGTGACCCGGTCACCATCGAGAGGCTCCATGTGCTGATAAGCGGTGAGGCGCAGGAGGATCCGGCCTTCGCGGCGATCAAGCAGGGTCTCGGGATCGCCGAAGGGGAGCGTCTCCACCACGGCCGGTACGAGTCGGCCCGGCGCACCATCCAGAACCTCGCCCTGGACCGGGGCTATTTCGACGGTACCTTTATCACCCACCGTGTGGCGGTCGATCCGGAGGCCGGGACTGCCGAGGTCACCCTGCACTACCACAGCGGGGTACGGTATCGCTTCGGCGAGGTCACTTTCTCGGAGTCCCCCCTCGAGGAGGCCTTCCTCCAGCGCCTGGTTCCCTTCGAGGAGGGGGATCCCTATACCGCCGAGCAAGTCGCGGCGTTCAACCGGGCGCTGCTCGACAGCAATTACTTCGCGGATGTGCGGGTCCGGCCGGAGCGGGACGAGGCGGAGGCGGGCACGGTGCCCATCGCGGTGACGCTTACGGCGCGGGCGCGTCACGAGATCACCACCGGGGTGGGCTACACCACCGACCTGGGGCCACGGGTGCGTCTCGGCTGGCGTCGTCCCTGGGTGAACCGCTGGGGGCATGCCCTCAATGTCGAGAGCGAGATCGCCGAGAAGCGCCAGAACTTGAGCAGCGTGTACACCGTGCCCTTGCGCAATCCGTTGCGCAGCAGGCTGGAATACCGCCTGGGTGTCCAGGCCGAGGATGTGGCGGATATCGATACCGAGCAGGTGAGCGCCTCCGTGCAGCATCACCATCGCCTGGACAGTGGCTGGCAGCAGGTTCTGTCGTTGCGCGCTGAGCGCGAGCGCTACCGGATTGCAGGAGTGAGCCGGACGACGCGGCTCTATCTGCCCGGTGTGAGCTGGAGTCGTACCCGCAGCCGCGGCGGGCTTGACCCTAGCTGGGGAGATCGGCAGCTGCTCTCGCTAGAGGTGGCGGATCCGGCGCTGGCCTCGGAGATTGAGCTGCGGCGCGTCCGTGCGACGACACGATGGGTCCGTACGCTCGGCGAGCGCCATCGGTTCATGGTGCGTGGGGAGGTGGGGGCGCTGGCGACGGATTCCTTTGCCGATGTGCCGCCCTCATTGCGCTTCTATGCGGGTGGTGATCAGAGCGTGCGCGGCTATAAGTATCAGACCCTGGGACCCAGCGAGGAGGGCACCGTCATCGGGGGCCGATATTTGGCCGTGGCTAGCGCTGAGTACGGCTTTCAGCTGACACCCAGCTGGCGGCCAGCGGTGTTCGTCGATCGCGGCAATGCCTACGAGGACTGGGACGAGCTCGCCAGCAAAGCAAAGACCGGTGCGGGGATCGGGATCCGGTGGTCTTCGCCGGTGGGCCCGGTGCGTCTGGACCTTGCCTCCACGATCGGTGAGGCTGAGGAGTCACTGCGCATCCATTTCTCCATGGGATCGGATCTGTGACAGGGATGGGGCGACGTCTTCTTAAAGGGGTGGGCCTGAGCCTGGCTGCCTTGCTTGGTGCTCTGCTGTTGGCGCTAGCCTGGTTGCTGCTGACCACCTCCGGCGCCCGGGCAGTGGTTGCCCTCGCTGCTGCGCTAGAGCCACGCCTGGAGGCACAGGTTGTCGACGGGAGCCTGGCACGCGGGGTGGCGGTTGAGGCGGTGGCCTGGCGCGATGCTGGTACCGAGGTGACGGTGGACGAGGCCGCCCTGCGCTGGCGACCGTTGAGGCTTCTGCACGGAGAGCTCCGGGTGGAGGCGCTCAGCGCTGCCGGGGTCCACGCAAAGCTGCCGGCAGAGGCGGCAGAGGAGCAAGAGGAGCCGGTCCAGACCCCGGAGGAGCCGATCACCTTGCCCTCGATCGATGTGCCGCTGACCGTGAGGCTTGAGTCCTTGCGGATCCGCGATGTCCGGATGACCACCGGTGATGGTGCGGAGCAGCGAATCCAGCGCCTTGAGGCGGCCTTGAGTGTGACCGGGAGCGAGTGGCGGCTGCATCGGCTCCTTGTTGAGCGTGAGGATGCACGTGTGGAGGCGCAGGGGCGTCTGCACACTAGGGAGGCGTATCCGCTGGCGCTGCTTGTCCGCGGTAGCCTTGCGGCACCGGGGCTGCCAGAGCGGTTACGCTTCTCGAGCCGGCTCGGTGGCAGCGTGGCGGCCCTGCGGGCCTCGACCTCCCTGGCCGGGCCGGTGAGCGGGCGTATCGGCCTGAGCCTGCGGCCGCTGGATCCTCGCCTGCCTGTGCAGATTGAGGCCGAGGAGGTGGTGGCTGGCTGGCCGCTGGATAGCCGCGACATCGTCTCCGCCGAAGGGCTGGATCTGACGGCCAGCGGCGATCGTGAGGGGCTTTCCGGACACCTGGAGACCTCCTTGGGAGGTGGCTTGATCCCCCAGGGGCGGTGGCGCAGCGATTTTCGGGTCACCCCGGAAGGGGCCGTGCTTGAGGAGTTGACGGCGGAGCTCCTCGGGGGACGGCTCACGGGGGGTGCCCACCTTGGCTGGGATGCTGAGGGTGTGCGCTGGGATGTGGCCGCCGAGGCCGAGGAGCTTGATGCCTCTCGCGAGTGGGCGCAGGCCCCGGATGGAGTGACCGGCCCACTGGCCGTGACGGGGCGTGCTGGCGCTGCTGGGTGGGCGCTGGACGTGGAGACGCCCGGCCTCCATGGCGTGCTGCAGGATCATCCCGTGACGCTCCGGGGTGGGGTGGCGCATACCTTGGCAGGGGCATGGCAGCTGCGTGACTTGCACGCTGAATCGGAGGGTGGCGAGCTGCGTGCCGACGGTGAGCTGGCGGATCGCTGGGATCTCGATCTGGCCGTCGATGTGACCGACCTCGGTTTGCTGGAGGAGCGCCTCGGTGGTGAGCTGAGCGCCCAGGCGCACCTCTCCGGGGACGCGGAGGCGCCGACCATCGTCAGCGAGGGGCGTGGTCGTGGCTTGAGCTGGGCGGAGGGCAATCGGGTCGAGACCCTGGACTGGGCGGCTCAGGTACCGGCCCTGGCGCAGGAGCCTGGCGATGTGCGCATCGAGGCGAGCGGGATCGATCTGCCCCCGGTCCAGGGGGCGGAGGCGGCGCTGCACGCCACCGGGAGCCGGAGTGCTCACCACCTGGCGTTGCGCGGGCAGGTCGACGAGAGGGGGGATGCCCGTCTGGACCTGACGGGCAACTGGCGGCCAGGGCGTGGCTGGGAGGGGCTGATGGTGGAGGCCGATGGCGAGGTGGATGGCCACGCTGTGACCTTGGAGGCTCCCTTCCCGCTACGCTATGCCGATGGGGAGCTGGCCCTCGATGCCCACACCTGGCGCTATCGCGAGGCACGCCTGCAGCTCCCCGACGGGGTGCGCGCGGGACCGGACGGAGCGGCGCTGGCCTTCAACCTGTCCGCCTTTGATCTCTCTTGGCTAGATCCTTTGCTACCGGCTCAGGTGGACTGGGAGGGTGGTCTGGCTGGCGAGGGTAGCCTGGCATGGGATCCGGAAGAGGGCGTGCGTGCTGACCTCGACGCCGCCAGTGAAGGGGGGCGCCTGGCGATGGCACAGCCCAGGGAAGAGGCAGCGGAGGAGCCCGAGGTCCGCGAGCTGGTCTACCAGCGGTTGGCGTTGAGCGGCGACTATCGCCCCGAGGAGGCCCAGGCAGAGCTGACGCTCGAGTCGGAGGATGCCGGTGACCTCGGCCTGCGCCTGCGTGGGGATCCCCGCCCGGAGGGTGAGCAGGTTGCGGGCTCGCTGAGCCTCAAGGGGATCCGGCTTGCCTTCTTTCGGCCCTTGATCCCCGAACTCAGCGAGCTAGGTGGGGAGCTGGAGGCCGATGTAGCCCTCCGCGGTACCCGTAGCGAGCCGCAGCTGGATGGCCGGATCGATCTGCGCGAGGGCCGGGTGGCCGTACCCCAATCCGGTAGCACCATCGAGGCGATGGGGATGCGTGTCGACCTTGAGGGTCAGGCAGCATCCCTCGATGGGGGCTTCCGTGTCGGGGACGGGTCGGCGGAGCTCAGCGGTAGGGCGGACTGGGAGGGGGCCCAGTGGGAGGGCCAGGTCGATCTGAATGGTGAGGAGCTGCTCGCTGATGTGCCTCCCTACGCTGAGCTGGCGATCAGCCCGCGTCTCAGCCTGGAAGCCACCCC
Source organism: Halorhodospira sp. (assembly GCA_046546255.1). Classification (GTDB taxonomy): domain Bacteria; phylum Pseudomonadota; class Gammaproteobacteria; order Nitrococcales; family Halorhodospiraceae; genus Halorhodospira. The sequence continues at coordinate 20,051 of JBKGYE010000009.1, forward strand.
CGGGAGCGCGCGGTTGGCAGGTCAGGTGACGGTGCCGCGTGGGCGCATTGAGGTGCGTGAGCTCCCGGAGCAAGTAGTACGCCCTTCGTCCGATGTGGTCATCGTGGATCAGCAGGCGGAAGGGGTGGCAGCGCCGGTCCCGGAGGGATGGGACGTGGCGGCTGAGCTGGAGGTCATCCTCGGGGATGCGGTCTCCTTGGCGGCCTTCGGGGTGCGCGGTCAGCTGGCCGGCGCCTTGCGGGCGCTGCAGCGCCCGGATGGCGCGACCGAGGCGTTCGGGGAGCTGCGCATCGAGGATGGTGAGTACCGTGCCTATGGGCAACGCCTGCGTATCCGCCGTGGCCTTATCCTTTTCGCCGGTCCTGCCAATCGCCCGCAGCTCGATATCGAGGCCGTGCGGCGTATCGAGCGCGATGGGGTGACGGCCGGTATCCGGGTGGAGGGTTTCGCGGATCAGCCTCAGCTGAGCTTGTTCAGTGAGCCGGGGATGTCCGGTGAGAATGCCCTCTCCTATCTCCTCCGGGGGCGACCGATGGGGGCGGAGGGTCCTGGCGAGGATCAGATGCTCGCCTCCGCGGCCCTGGCCCTCGGGATGTATGGCGGCAGCGGGGTGGTTTCCTCGGTGGCTGAGCAGGTCGGCGTCCAAGATTTTGAGATTGACACCGCCGGCGAGGGCGAGGATGCCCAGGTGGTTGTTTCCGGCTATATCAGCCCGAGGCTCTATGTCTCCTATGGTGTAGGCGTCTTCAGTCCGGTCAATACCGTGACCATGCGCTACTTCCTCACGCAGCAACTCTATCTCGAGGGGATTAGCGGCGAGGATAGCTCCCTGGATCTGATGTACCGCTTCGAAATCGATTGAGCCTAGGCGCCGTGGTACGGTGCCGGCCGCGGTCGCAGTGGGCAGGTCTCTGGGGCGAAGTCTGGCTCGTTGATCCGCTGATGGATGGCATCGATGGCGTCATCCTCGTTGCGGAAGATCTGCCCGCGGCCGATCTCGTCACAGATCCCGCCGCGCTCGAGCACCTCCGCCACCTGTAGCTTCACGCCAGCGAGCACCAGCGTGATCCCATTGTCCCGCAACTGCTCGTGTATGGCGTGCAAGGTCTCCGCGCCGGAGGAGTCGATGGAGGTGATGCCGTCGGCGATCAGCAGCACGAACCTCGCTCGGGGGTACTGATGGATGACCTCAAGTACGGCGTCCTCCAAGTGGCCGGTATTGGCGAAGTAGAGGGGGCCATCGAAGCGCAGGGCCACGATGTGCGGGCTCTCCGGTAGCTCGAATCGTCGCGCATCGCGCAAGGTGTTGTCCTCGGGATGGCGCGAGACGATCACCACCCGCGGTCGCATGGTCCGCAGGAGGTAGAGCAGGATGGCTAGGGCTGCCCCGAGCAGCACCCCGTAATCCAGCCGAGGCGCGAAGGCCAGCGTGCCGATGAAGGTGGCTACGGCGGCGATGCCGTCGTGACGGTGGGTCTGCCACGTCCACCGGATGGACTTCAGGTCGATCAACCCCGTCACGGACATGATGATGATCGCTGCCAGCACCGCCTCGGGCAGCGGGGCGAGCACCGGCGTGAAGAACAGCAGGGCCGCGCCGACAAAGGCGGCCGTGAGCACCGAGGACAGGCCGGTACGGGCGCCCGTGCGATAGTTCAGGGCGCTCCTCGAGAAGGAGCCGCTGACCGAGAAGGTCTGGAAGGCCCCGGCAGCGAGGCTCGCTAGGCCCTGCCCGACCAGCTCTTGGTTCGGGTCGAGCCGGTCGCGGGTACGGGCGGCGATGGCCTTGGCGATCGAGGTTGCCTCGATGAGGCTGACCAGGCTGATCACTGCCGCCGGGGCCAGGAGTTCCAGTACGGTGCTCCAATCGGGAATGATCAGGGATGGTGCCGGCAGCCCCTGCGGGATCTCGCCGACAACGGCCCCCCCGGCTGCCTCGAAGCCGGTCAGGTGGCTGAGGGGGATCAGCACGCCGACGGCGACGATGACCCCTGGCACGCGCGGTAGCCAGTAGCGCGCCCCGAGCATCAGTCCGATCGCGGCGAGCCCCATGGCCAAGGTGGGCAGGTGCGCCTCAGGCAGCCGACCTAGCGCGTCGATAACGCCGAGGACGATCCCCCTGTCACGATCGAGCGGAACCCCGAGCAGGTCATTGACCTGAGAGAGGGCGATGACCAGCGCGGCGGCGCTGGTAAAGCCGAGCATGACCGGATGCGCCAGGAAGTTGATCAACGTCCCTAGGGAGAACAGCCCGAGCAGCAGCTTCAAGATCCCCACCAGCAGCGCGAGGACGACGGCCAGGGCTATGTGCTCCTCGCTGCCAGGGGTGGCCAAGGGGGCCAGTGCCGTCGCGGTGAGCAGGGCGATCACCGCGACGGGCCCGGTCGAGAGCTGAGGGGAAGAGCCCCAGATCACCGCCACAGCGACAGGGACAAAGGCCGCGTAGAGCCCGTAATGCGGCGGCATGTTGGCCAGGGCGGCATAGGCCATGGACTGGGGGATGAGCACCAGCGCTACGGCCAGGCCGGCGGCGAGATCAGCGCGGAGGGTGGACGGCGTGGGGCGGGCCCATTGGTTGCAGGGAATGAGTCGTTTCAGCCCGCTCAGCCAAGGGGACTGTTGGGCACCCTTAGTGCGCATCGAGCTGCCTCATCGCCGACGGCAGCAGACGCAGGTCGACCAGGCCGGTGACCAGCGCCTTCGCCAGGGTTGCCTCCTCCTCGTAGAGCAGTTTGTAGTACTGCACCTTCATGGTCAGGGCACTGCCGAGGATCATGCTTATCAAGGCCAGCGGTGCACCCAGTGCTAGGGTCGAGACCCCGGTAATCCCCTGCCCAAAAGTGCATCCCATGGCCAGCGGTCCGCCTATCCCCATTAGGACGCCACCGGCTAGATGACGGAGGAAATCGCTGCGGTCCGCGAACCATTCGAAGCGGAAGGTGCGTGTCACCAGCGCCCAGAGGAAGGAGCCGAGCAGGACGCCGGCGACAAGCATGACCCCGGGGGTGATCTGGGAGGCGGTCAAGCCGCTGGCCGCGTAGGTGGTGCTCTGGACCAGCGGGCCTACGAAGTTCACGCCTTGCGGATTCAGCCAGCGGATACGGTCAGGGGGGGCGGCCTCGCTTCCCGGGTGGTAGAAGTCCCAGTTGGTGGCGTAGGCGTGCAGGCTCTCGTGTCCGCCCGCGCCGTCGCTGACCCAGATGTTGCTGGTGGTCAGCCACACAGCGAGGACGCAGGCGCCGATGACCAGGGCCCCGTAGAACGCGTTGCGGTCCTGGCGGAAGGTTGGTGTGCGCAGAACCAGATAGAGCAGCCCTCCGCCGAGGGCCAAGGCGAGCAAGGGGCGCAGCCATGAGCCGGCCTCTCCTGCGATCAGGCTGCCCAGGTCCTGGCCGTGGGCGGTCGAGATTGCTGAGCTGTCCACCCAGGCGAAGAGGAGCCCGCGCAGGGAGGTATCGAGTAGCGGCAAGGGGTTGCCCATGTAGAAGGCGACAATGCCGAGCACTGCAGCGACGAGCAGGGATTTCAGGTTGCCGGTGCCGACGCGGATCACCGTCTTGTTGCCGCAGCCGCTGCCCAGGGTCATGCCGATCCCGAAAAGCAGCCCGCCTACGAGATAGCCAGCCCAGGCGAAATCCGCCGTGCGGTAGCCGGGTACGCTGTCGTCGGCCCGGATCAGGCCGAGGGGCTCCAGCAGGCCGACGCCGAGCACCGCTACCGCAATGATCAGGACCCACATGCGCATCCGCTGCCAGTCCTGCATGTTCACGATATCGGAGACGGCGCCCATGGTGCAGAAGTTGCTCTTGTTGACGACGGCACCGAGCACCACGGCAATCGCGAAGACGGTGCCGAGCATGGTCCAGTGTGCTGCGCTAAAGGCCTCGAAGACCATAACCCTGCGTCTCCCTTGAAGGCATCCCTAGATCATGCCGCTCGAGCCTGGCTGAGCGACGCTCGATGGATAGATTCTTCATCGTGCAAGCGTTATCCGGAATACCCCAAAAGAGAGGATCTTGGCCCGGGAGCTTCCTCGGCAGGGAGAGGCTAGCCGGTGTCCCGCCGGGTCAGCCCGAAGTCGACCGCCTTGATCGCCGCCTCGACCCGGGAGTGGACGCCGAGCTTGCGCAGCACTGCCTTGACATGGAGCTTCACCGTGCCGTCGGAGATCCCCAGGTGCCGGGCAATGACCTTGTTGCTCTCGCCTGCGGCAAGGCGCTCAAGGATATCGCGCTCGCGCGGGGTCAGGGCTGCGAAGGGGTCCGGTGGGCTGCGGTCTGAGCGCTGCTCTGGTGGCTGGCCGAGGGCCCGTGCCAGGGTGTCGGTCAGCTGCGGTGCTACGGCGATCTTGCCGTCGGTCGCCTGGTGGAGCGCCGAGATCAGGTACTCCGGATCGTTGTGCTTGAGCAGATAGCCCTGAGCGCCGGCACGCAGGCAGTCGAAGAGGTCACGCTCCTCCTCGCTACCGGTGAGCATGACCACCGGCAGCTCAGGGGCGCTCTGCTGGATCTGGCGCAGGATTGTAAGCCCGTCCTGGCCCGGCATGCGTAGGTCGAGCAGGACCAGGTCGGGGGCAAAGTGGGCGACCAGCGCCGGGATATCGGCCTGGGCCGAGGCAGTCTCCGTGGTCAGCCCCTGGGCCTGGAGCAGCTCCTGTAGCGCGGCCCGGAAAAGGTGGTGGTCATCGACAATCAGCACGCGCATGGCCGGAAACTCCCGCCTGGTGCAAGCTCTTGGTGGACCATGTCATGCGCTGCGGCCGGGGAAGGCGCAGGTGCACGGCCGTCCCCTGGCCTGGGTCACTGTCGACTACAAGGATAGCGCCAAGGTGACGGGCACGCTCGCGCATGCCTTGCAGGCCGTGGCCGCGAGGGTGGCTCAGGTCACACTCAGGGACCTCGTCGACCTTGAAGCCCGTGCCATCATCCTCGACGAGTAGCGATAGCTCCCCATCCGGGCTCTCCATCTGGATGCGGATGTGCTCCGCCTTGCCGTGGTGCCAAGCATTGGAGAGGGCCTCCTCGACGATGCGGTGGATGTGCAGCTGCTCGCGCTCCCCGAGGGCAAGCTCCGGCCAGTGGTTGATCAGCCGGACCTCGATGCCGCTGTCGCGATTGAAGCGGTTCACCAGCCGGCCTAAGGCGGTCTCCAGAGGGGTGCCGAGGGCCTGCGTGCGGAATTGCCGCATGACGGTCCGGACCTGGTCGTTGGTGTGGTCGAGCCGGTTGCGTAGCTCCTCCAGCGGCCCAAGGAGCTCCTGGGTATCGACCCCGGCGGCTGCTTGCTCCTCGATCTGGCGCACCCGCAGGCGCAGGGTGGCTACTTCCTGGGCGACGGTATCGTGGAGCTCATGGGCGAGGAGGTTGCGCTCCTCTTGCAAGGCCCTGTGATAGCGCTGGTAGTCGGCGCGGACGCGGCTGATGGCAGCACCGAGCTGGCGCCCGAGGCCATCAAGCAGTTGTGCTGGCTCCATCCAGCGATGAGCCTCTTCCGGATCGAAGTAGAGGTTGAAGATCCCTACGCCGCTGTCGGCCTCATCGATGATGGGCACGGCGAGCATGGCTAGATGCGGCTGGCTGGGTAGCGGATTGCACCCGATACGGCGCATACAAGCACGCAGGTCATGGCGGTACTGGACATTGCGCTGCTGCCCGGCGACGGCGCATGGGCACGATTGTGCCGGGCTGCGCTGCTCCGCGTCGACGAAGCTTGCGTTCAGCCCGTGTGCCTCTACCAGGCGTAGCTTGCCTTCGTCATCGAAGAGACGGATGGCGGCTGCTTGAGCCCGCGTGCCCGTGAGGACTTGATTGAGGTAGCGCTCGAAGAGTTCATCGAGGCTGCGCGCTTGTGCCGCCTCGACCCCGAGGCCGCTGAGCAATCGCAGGTGTTGCTCACCCCCGATGGGGCGAGGGAGGCCGCGCCGCTCAGGGTGGCCAGGATGGAAGGTGGGGGTGGGTTTGCTGCGCAGCAGGTGGATTGGCTGCCAACCGGGCAGGCGTGGGCGCTCCGGCGCCACGGCCTGCTCGCCGGCAAGCGGGGCCGGGCGTTCTGCCGACCGGTATGCCGTGCGTCGCTGTAAGCCAGCTAGTTCCGCGTCTTTCCCGGTGTGCATGTCTCCTCCTGACGTGAACCGGGGGCCCTTTGTGGCGATGCGTCCTTGTTCTTGTTAGGCCGTTTCTATTTTTTGCATAGCCGCTCAAAGACTGCGGCTATTTTTCTTATCTATCTCGACTATATACATCAGCAAGTCAGAAATAAAGGGGGCGTGGCGATATTTTTTGATCTCCATCAAAGAGGCGTCCCGCGCTGGTGGCGGATGAAGGCGAGGAAGCGCGAGGTCCAGGGGCAAGCGCTTGTGTCGCGGAGGTGAGCGTAAGCGGCAAGCGTATTCCCGACCACCAGGCCGTCTGTGCCGTCGCCGAGGCCGTGGCCCCGCGCCAGGTGGTAGGCGCGCGGGATCTCTGGTGGTGCTGGTGCCGTCAGCCGAGAGTAGTGGAACTCGTGGGCGGGGAGGGGGCCAGCTTCCTCCGCCGGCCACCATGGCGCCTCGATCGTGGGCTGGAGTGCCGCGTAGCCGTGGCCCTGGGGGCGATCGGTCATCTCGGTCTCGATCGGCAGTACGCCAGCCATCGCGTGACTCCCTTCAGCGGTGTGCAGGCAACGTGAAAGATAAACCAGCCCGCCGCACTCGGCATGGATGGGGAGGCCGTTGGCGGCAGCCTGGGCGATAGCGGTGCGCATGGCATGGTTGTTGGCAAGCTCGGCGGCGTGGCGCTCCGGGAAGCCTCCGCCGAGGATCAACCCGTCCACCGGTGGCAAGGCGGTATCGGTGAGCAGGTCGACCCAGCTCAGGCGAGCGCCGCTGCGCTCGAGGGCCTCCAGGTCGCCCGGGTAGTAGAAGTTCAAAGCGCGATCGCGAGCGATGCCGATGTGGACGGACCGGTGGTCGGCTGCAGCAGACGGTTTTGCCGGCACCGGCACCGTTAGCGGTGGGGCCGCTCTTGCGGCTGCCTCCAGGGCAGCCAGGTCGAGGTGCTCGCGAATCTGCCTGCCCAGGCGAGCTACTATCCGGTGGGCCTGGGTTTGCTCGGCAGCCGGTATCAGCCCCAGGTAAGGGGCATCGATATGCAGGGCAGGATCCTCAGGGATGGCGCCTAGAACTGGCAGATCGGTATAGGTGGCCAGGGCTTGGCGGAGCTTTCTTTCATGGCGCTGGCTGCCGACGCGATTGAGGATGACGCCGGCGATACGAAGGTGGGGATCGAAGTTGGCGTGGCCCATGACCGTTGGTGCGATGCCGCGTGTCATGCCGCGGCTGTCGATCACCAGGACCACGGGCGCCTGCAGCTCGGCAGCGAGGGCAGCGTTGCTGTCGCTGCCGTCGGGGTCAACGCCGTCGTGCAGCCCCTTGTTGCCCTCGATCAGGGCCCAGCTATCGGCGAAGGCCACCTCCGTGCGAATCTCCTCCCGTGTCATCGTGTGGAAGTCGAGGTTGCGGCAGGGGGTGCCGGCGGCCAGGGTGAGCCACCCCGGGTCGATGTAGTCCGGGCCTCGCTTGAAGGGGCGGATGACAACCCCGCGCTGGTGCAGGGCTGCTGCCAGGCCTGTGGCGATAGAGGTCTTGCCTGAGCCCTTATGGAGGGCCGAGAGATAGAGGCGTGGTCCCGGTGCGTGCATCATGCGCCCTGGCTTGAGGTCGCTCTCCCTGTCTCGCTCCCAGATGCAGGAGCGGGATGGCGGCGGGTAGTCTCTGCCTGAGCCTCCCCGGGAAGGTGCCGCGGGGTCAAGGGCAGTGCCCGCAGCGCGATGAGCAGGACCGCCAGTGTTAGCCCGATCCCCCCGAGGCCGAGCAGGAATTCCCAGCCCGCGGGGGCATAAGAGGCAGCCTCCTCATCGAAGACGGCGCCGCTGACCTCCTGCCCGGGGAAGATCTGCAAGGGGAGGGCCTGGACGCCGACGATCATCACGAAGAGATGGGCGAGCCCGCCCACAAGGACCAGCCCTGAGGCCCAGGCCAGGGCCCGGCTGTCGACGCGGGCCGCCTGCCGCAGCAGGAGGAGAGTGGGCGAGATGATGCCGATGGCGACCACGCCGAGCCAGAACAGGATCGGGTAGATGCCACCGTCGATGAGGAGGAACCGGGCAGCTCCGCGTAACCCTGGCTGGTAGAGCAGCGCCAGGAGGTGAAGTGCGAGCAGGACCGCGAGCACGAGCACAGCGCTCGTCAGCAGGAGGCTGAGGCGCTCGGTGGCCGCCGGCGGAGACGATTGCCCCTGGCTGTACAGTACGCTCAGCCAAGCCAGGGAGAAGGCTGCTGTGCCGTAGGCGAGGGCACTGGCCAAGAACAGCGGCATGGCGATAGCGCCGCCGTAGGCCGGGCGCGCGGCGAGCATGCCGAAGATAGAGCCGACGTTGAGCGCTAGCGCCAAGGCAACCAGGGTGGCCAGTCCGCCGGCAAGGGCAGCGTGGCGGCGCAGCCGTGGCTCCAGCAGGGTGCCCAGGTATAGCAGCGCGATGGCTATAAACCCGGTGTAAAGCAAAAGGTTGCGGCTGAAGCTCGAGTGCAGGTTGAGCGCTAGCGCGGCGAGCAGACGTTGGGGGCTGCCGAGATCGAGGCTCAGTACGGCCAGGCCGCCGAGCAGCAGCGCTATAGCTGTTGCGGTGCCGAGCCGCCCCCACGGATCGCCGGACGCACCGGTGAGTCGCGGCGCCAGGCCGGCCAATGCGAGCGTGCCTGCACCGGAGAGGATCAGCAGGATGGCGAAGACATGGGGTAAGCCCCAGACCACCTGGTTATCCATCCCGGTGACGTGGTGGCCGTTGATGACCAGGTACAGCCCTGTTGCAGCGCCGAGTAGCGCCCATAACCCCGCGCCGGCGAGGGCGGCGAGCCAGCGGTAAGGGTGGGCCAGGCCAAGCTGCTGATAGCGGATCCTTCCTGTCATGGGAGATCCCCTCAGGAGATGCCGTGGTAACGTACACCCGGGTCCACGCCCAGGTCGCCGCGCAGCGGATCGCCGCCGCGCTCGTGCAGGGCGCGGCGGATCTCGCTTGCTGGGTCATTGAGATCACCGAAGATCAGCGCTGCATGCCCCTGGCGGGTGCAGCGCTCGACGCAGGCCGGCGGCTCGCCGCGGTCGATGCGATGGACGCAAAGGTTGCAGGCCTCTACGGTTCCCCGGCCTCGCGGGTGGTTGGGCGAGGGCTCTGTCACTGGCGCGTGGACGAACGAGCGGGCTTGGAAGGGACAGGCCATCATGCAGTAACGGCAGCCGATGCAGCGGTGCTTGTCGACGAGGACAATGCCGTCGGCGCGCTGGAAGGAGGCGGTCGTGGGGCAGACGCTTACGCACGGTGGCTCGGCGCAGTGCTGGCACATCATCGGCAAGGTTCGTTGCGCTCCGTCGCTGTTGTCGCCGATATGCATCTTGCGGATCCACTGCGCCTTCTCAGCGGCGTCACCTGGCGGCCAGCCATGCTCCTCCCGGCAGGCGGTGATACAGGCGTCGCAGTCGCTAGGGCATCGGGTGGTATCGACCAGCAGGCCCCAGCGTACTTCGGCATCGGCGCCCTCAGCAGGAGCGCGTGCTTGTATCAGGGATACGCCAGGTGCCAAGGACAGCCCGGCTAGCGCCGCGACGCTGCCAAGCACCCGGCGGCGGCTCACTCGGTTCGGCTGTTCCTCGCTCATCGTGGAGGCTCCTCCGGATCGGTGCTATGGCACTGGAAGCAATCGAGTTCCACCGCCGCATACTCATGGCAGCTGGCGCAGAACGCCATGTCATCGGCGTTGCCAGCGCGTTGCTCCTGCGCCGTGGCATGGCAGCTTATGCAGCCCTGCAGGCTCAGCGTCTCGTCATGGCGGCCTGCGCGGACTGACTCGTCCCGGTGGCTGTGGAGCAGATCCATATGCTCGCGCCGCATGCGCTCCGGATCCTCGTGAATGCAGGCTTCCCCGCGTGGCTCGGGTCGTTCGGCGACCTCTGCCGGCTCCTCCTTGCTAGCCGGCGTGCCGCCTAGGATCAGCGCCAGGGCAGTGGCGATGACGATGGCCCCGGCACCGGTGCCGACCCAGGCGTATCGTTGCGTGCGCCGCATGGTTCACCCTCTCACTCACCGAGCCCCATCTCGATATACCCTGTAGGGCAAACGTCTCGGCAGATATGGCAGCCGACGCAGCGGCCGTAGTCGGTCTGTACGTAGCGCCCGATGGCACGCTCGCGCTTGGGAACTCGCTGCACCGCATTCTGCGGGCAGTAGATTAGGCAGTTGTCGCACTCGAAGCACAGACCGCAGCTCATGCAGCGCCTCGCCTCGGTCTGGGCGGTCTCTGGCGCGAGCGGGAAGATCCGTTCCTGGAAGTCGCCGATGATGCGCTCCGGATCGATCGGTCGGCGCTCGCGCTCAGGGCGTTCACTGGGGGTGAAGTGGCCGAGGTAGAGGCGGTTGTGGCGGATGACCTCATGGGCGCCACGATCCTCGAAGTTGTGGATCGCGAACTCGCTCTGGTCCGTGCCACGCACCGCCTGCGGCTCGTAGGGCTCCGGGGTACGCCCAGCGCGCCGCAGGGCCTCTAGCAGGTTGAAGTGGTGGACGTTGACCTTGGGCGGTTTGGGAGCCTCCTGCCCCTGCAGATAGGCGTCGATGCTGCGCACTGCCGCTGCAGCCTGGCCGATGGCGGTGGTGAGCAGGTGAGGCTGGATGATATCGCCGGCGACGAAGTGGCCGGGGCGACCGCTGACCCGATAGCCCGGCTCGGCCTCCATGAAGCCATGACCGTTGTCGAGCTCTTCAAGCCCCTCTAGGTTGCCCTTCTGGCCGATGGCGGCGATGACCAGATCGGCCGCCACGCGGAAGCCGGTGCCCTCGATCGGCTGGGGCTGGTTGCCCTCCATGCGGCACTCGGCGAAATGTACAGCGCAGGCGCGGCCGCTCTCGTCGTGCTCGATCGTTAACGGCATGACGCCATCCCGCAGCTCGACACCCTCGCGCAGGGCATCCTCGATCTCCTGCTCCGAGGCTGCCATCTCCTCACGGGGGAAGAGGGAGGTGAGCGTGACTGCAGCCCCTTCCCGGACGGCGAGGTTCGCGGCATCGTGCGCGGTGTAGCCTAGCACCGCATGCTCGGGGCGCGTCTCGTCGGGTAGCTCGGTGCTATAGCCCAGCCGCCGGGCTACGGAGGCGACGTCGATGGAGGTGTCCCCGCCGCCGATGACCAGGATCCGGTCACTGACCGCGCCCAGTCGCCCCTCATTGAAGGCGCGTAGGAACTCGACCCCGGTCAGGCAATTGGGTGCCTCATCCCAGCCCTCTACCGGGAGCGGGCGGCCCTCGTGCGTCCCCACAGCCCAGAGTACGGCGTCGTAGTCGCGCTCGAGCGATGCCAGGTGGATGTCGGTACCGACGCGGCAGCCGGTACGGATCTCGACCCCGAGGTCGAGGATGCGCTGGATCTCCGTATCCACCACTTCGCGTGGGACACGATACCCCGGGATGCCGTAGCGCATCATGCCGCCGACCAGGGGCTGGGCCTCGAAGATGGTGCAGCCGTGACCGCGCCGACGCAGCTGATAGGCCGCTGAAAGCCCTGCCGGCCCACCACCGACGATGGCCACCCGGTGGCCGCTGTCCGGCGCCGGTGTGCCCAGATCCAGGCCCCGCTCCCGGGCATAGTCACCGATGGTGTGCTCTAGGGCGTTGATTGCAATGTGATCATCAACGACCCGGCGATTGCATCCCTGCTGGCACGGGGCCGGGCAGACACGGCCCATCACGGCTGGGAAGGGGTTGGCGGCGCTCAGCCGCCGGAAGGCGAGGGTCCGCCAGTCCTCACCCTCGGCGGGCTTGTCCAATCCGCGGACAGCGTGGAGCCAGCCTCGGATCTCCTCGCCGGCCGGGCAGTTGGCCTGGCACGGCGGGGTGCGGTGCACGTAGGTTGGGCATTTGTGCGACCGATCGGCCTTGAAGATCTGCTCGTGCCAGGCGGGGCGGCGGTCGTCGCCCTCCTGGAAACGGCGGAACGTGAAGGGGGTCTCTTCCGCTTGGCTCGCCATGAGTCGTCTCCCTCATTCTGCAGCCGGGGCGCTCACGCCCACTCGCCGGGTCAGGCCTCGCCGCGGTCTAGCCGCAGCGCGTTGCCCACCAGCTCATGGAGGCTGGTAATGGTCTCTCGGGGGATGTCGTAGTAAGGCAGTACCTTGCTGAACTGGGCCTTGCAGATGGCGCAGATGGCCACCATGCGGTCGACGCCGTGCTCGTCCATGGTCTCGCGCAAAGCGGAGACGCGAGGCTGGGCGCCCTTGACCCGGACCTCCATGATCTCGTCGGTGAGCAGGCCGCCCCCGCCGCCGCAGCAGAAGGTCTGGTCGCCGATGGTGGCGTCGGCCATATCGTGGTAGTTGTTCACGCTCGCCCGTAACAGCCGGCGGGGGATCTCCAGCTGCCCGCCAGGACGCCCGCCCATGCGCGAAGCGCGGGCAACATTGCACGAGTCATGGAAAGTGACGCCGCCGAGGTGGTCGTTGGCCTCGGGGTCGAGCTTGAGTGCACCCTGGTCGAGCAGGTCCTGGGTCAGCTCGCAGATGTGCTGCGGTACCGGGTAGCGCGGGTCGAGCTGGCGCTGGAGTGCCCGGGCGTAGGCATCGTTCTCCTCGGCGCCGCGGCCGATGCCGGCGAGGGTGTTCCAGAAGCTGTATGCGACGCGCCAGGCGTGACCGCACTCGCCGACCACGATCCGGCTCACGCCCAGGTCTACGGCAGCCTTGCGGATACGCTCGGCGATCTGCTTCATCTGCTCGTAGCTGCCGATGAACATGCCGAAATTGGCCGCCTCGGAGGCGTAAGAACTCAACGTCCATGACAGGCCCGCCTGGTGGAAGACCTTGGCGTAGCCCATGAGTCCGTCCACGTGGGGCTCGGCGAAGAAGTCCGCTGAGGGGGTGACGAGCAGCACATCCGCACCCTCCTGATCCAGCGGGATGCGGATGTCTTGGCCGGTATCGTCCTTCAGGTCCTCTTCAAGGCCCTCGAGGGTGTCTTCCAGTGCTGGTCCGGGCAGCCCGAGGTTGTTACCCACCTTATGGACCTTGCCGATGATCTCGTTGGTGTACTTCGTCCCTACGCCGGCAGCATCGAGGATCTCGCGGGCGGCCATGGTGATCTCCGCGGTGTCGATGCCGTAGGGGCAGAAGACCGAGCAGCGGCGGCACTGAGAGCACTGGTTGAAGTAGGTGTACCAAGCCTGCAGGACCTCCCAGGTTAGCTCGCGGCCGCGGACCAGGCCTGGGAAGCTTCGGCCCGCCGCCGTGAAGTGGCGGCGATAGACGTCGCGCATCAGGTCCTGGCGGAACACCGGCATGTTCCGGGCGTCGCCGGTCCCGAGATAGAATTGGCACTTGTCGGTGCATGCCCCGCAGCGGACGCAGCTGTCTAGGAAGACCCGCAGTGAGCGATTGCGCTCGAGCAGCTCCTCCATGCGTGCCAAGGCGCGCTCCTGCCAATCCTCGGGCACGGGAGGCGGGAAGTCGAGCGCCTCTTGGTGCTCGGCGCTTGCCTGATGTGGCTGGATGTGCTCGGTGGCGCTAGCCTCTACCCGTGGCGGCCCGTTGGCCTCCGGATCCTCGGCGATGTGCGGCACTTGGAAGGAATCCTGGCTCACGGCTTCCTCACTCCTGACGTCATTGGGTGGCGTCCCGCTCTAGGGCACGTGCCCAAGGGGCCACATGGCGGCGCTCCCGCGGGTTGTCGGGCTGGTTGCGTGTTGGGCTGAAGAGGACACCGACGGCATGCAGTAGCTTGCTGAACGGGAAGATCGCCATCAGCAGTGCGACCAGCGAAAGATGCAGCAGCAGCATCGGATCGGCAGGCAGGGGGTGCCAATCGAAGCGCATCAGTCCTAGGAAGAAAGCCTTAACGGCGACGATATCGGTGGGCTGCAGGTGCTGCAGGCCGAGGCCTGTCCCTCCGATCGCCAGCAGCAGCGCCAGCGCAGCGTGATCCGATAGGGTGCTGATCCGGCGCACTCGGTCGATCCACAACCGCCGCAGCCATAGGCCAATAAGCGCGGCAGCGAGCACGTAAGCGGCGTAGAGGCCGAGGGGCTGGATCCATACCAGCCACTGTGGTACCGGATCGAGGAAATAGCGCAGATGGCGCAGGATGACCAGCAGCAGGGCTACGTGAAAGGCCCAGCTCAGCAGCCAGAGCAGCTTCTCGCCGCGAAATAGGCTGCGGAACCAAGCCACCTCTGTGGCGAGGCGCAGGATGGCGCCGCCCCGGGTGGTGGGTGCCGGTGTGGTGGGGATGCGTAGTGGCGCTGGCGTGCGGGCGTAAAGCCATATCCGCGCCACAAGACCGAGCACCAGCATTACGGTCGCAGCGTAGAACAGCACGGCAAAGGTTGCTGTCAGCACGGTACGCGCTCTCCCTGTGTCGTGGCTTCCCGAGGCGGCGCGCCCCGGCGTGCGCCTAGACGCAGCCGGTGGGCTTGGGTAGGCCAGCGTAGCGGCAGGCCTGCTTGGCTGGGCCGTAGGGGAAGAGCTCGTAGAGGTACTTGCTGTTGCCCTTATCCGGCCCCAGGCGCTTGCCGATCTGCTTGGTCAGCACCCGCACTGCCGGGGCGATTTGATACTCTTCGTAATACTCACGCAGGAAGTTGATCACCTCCCAGTGCTGCTCGGTCAGCTCCTGGCCGTCCTCTGCGGCCATAGCCTCCGCTACCTCGGGGCTCCAGTCCTCAAGGTTCTCCAGATATCCCTCTTCATCGGTGGGAAGGGCCGTTCCGTTGAGCTCGATCGTCATGACGTACGCTCCTTTTCTGCGTTCGCGTTTGGTGGATGGCAGTCTCCAAGAACACCCAGAACGGTGGTTGCTGCTACAGCCACGCCTGATGCGGACCGTGCTCGGCGACCAGCTGGACAAAGCCGGCGTAGTCTACGATCTCGATCCCCTCGTCGACCTGCTCGCGGGTGATGCCGCGGGCCTCGAGATCGGGGCCAAGGGCGTAGATCCGCCCCTCACGTGCCGGCTCACGCAACCTCTCTGCCGCGTTGCTAGCGGCTACGGCGGCATAGACACCGTCCTCGATCAGCAAGAGTCGACCGTTGCCAAGGTGTGCTAGGCAGGCGTCGAGGTTGTGCGTCTGCCAAGGGGATTTGTTTACGGTATGCAGCACGGTGTTTCCTCCTAGAACGACAGCACCACGTCCTGCTCGGCCATCAGCTCGCTCATGTGCCTCCGATCGACCACAGTCACGGGGACAACCAGGTCCTCCTCCGTCAGCCCACGCTCGGCCATGGCCTCACGCTCGACATAGAGCTTCTCGATGTCGTAGTCCTCCAGGGCGCGAAAGGTGGGGGCGAAGTTCTTCATGTCGATGGCCTTCGCGTTCTGTCCCTGACGCAGCTGGAGGACGCCGTCATCGAGGAACGCCAGGCTGACGTCCTGATCGAAGGCGGCCGCAATCAGCACCACCTCCAGCGCCTCCAGGGCGTAGATGCTCCCGTGCGGCGCCTTGCGGTTGACGAACATGAACCGCTTGATGTCGCCGTCCTGCTCTAGGTCCATCTCCTCGGTCACGGTCTTGTCTCCTGTTTGCCTTGCCTGCTGCACGGGACTAGTCGCCGAAGGTCACCAGCCGGTCTGACTGGATGCCGACCTCCACCAGCTGGCCGAGCCCGGAGATACGGAACCCAGGGCCCAGCACCTCGTCCTTGATGCCGCGGCGTAGGGCCGCCGCGACACAGACGACCAGGTCGATCCCGTGTGCCTCGGCGAGTTCGGACCAGCGGCGGACGAGGTTGCGATCATCCTGCTGGGGCTCCTGGAGCCGATTGGCGTTGTGCACGCCGTCCATGTAGAAGAAGATCCGAGGGACTTCATGGCCCTGTTCGAGAGCGGCGACGGTGAACTGGTAGGCGCTGTCCGCCGCCTGGTGCTGATACGGGCCTTCGTTGACCAGGATTCCGAACTGCATCGCTCCTCCTTGCTCCGCTAGAAGCGCAGGTGGGCCGAGGCGTTGAGCTTCGAGCGCGAGCCCTGCCAGTTCTCGATATGGTGCTTGGTGAACGGCAGGCTGGTGAGCTCGAAGAAGCGCTTCCAGCCGATGCGCTCGATCCACTCGCCGACGCGCTCGTAGTCCCGGGCGTTGTCGCGATAGGTGTAGAGGATCCGCTTGACGTGCTCAGCGACTTCCGGCCAGCGCGGCGGGTTGTTGGGCAGGCCGGCGACGACCATCTTGTGGAAGGTCGGGACGCCGCGGGCGTTGGAATGGTTGCCGCCCACCCAGATGGCGAGCTTGGAATGCTCCGGATCGTTGATCTGCATCGGCGGGCAGGGCGGGTAGCAGGCTCCGCAGGCGACGCACTTGCTCTCGTCGACCTCCAGGGACGGCTTGCCGTTGACCACGGCCGGCCGGATGGCTGCCACCGGGCAGCGTGCGACAACGGAGGGGCGTTCACACACTTGGCCGACGAGGTCGTGGTTGATCTTCGGCGGCTTGGTGTGCTGGATGTTGATGGCGATGTCGCCCTGGCCACCACAGTTGATCTGGCAGCAGGAGGTGGTGATGTGCACCCGGTTGGGCATCTCCTCGCGGACGAACTCCTGGTGCAGCTCGTCCATCAGGGCCTTGACTACCCCGGAGGCATCCGTGGCCGGGATGTCGCAGTGGAGCCAGCCCTGGGTGTGGGAGATCATGGTCACCGATGGACCGGTGCCGCCCACCGGGAAGCCGGCGCCGCGCAGGGCGTCGATCAGGGGCTGGACCTTCTCCTCGCGGTCGACGGTGATCTCGGCGTTGGAGCGGATGGTGAAGCGCAGGTAGCCATCGGCGTACTTGTCGGCGATGTCGCAGAGCTTGCGCACCGTGGCCAGGTCCATCTGCCGCTGCGTGCCCGCACGCACGGTCCAGACCTCCTCGCCGGTCTCGGAGACGTGGTGGAGCACGCCCGGCTGCGGCCGGTCGTGGTGGCGCCACAGCCCGAAGTTGCGGCGCAGGGTGGCGTGCATGTGCGGGAACGGGTCCGGGGTCCCACTCTCGATGGGGGATCTCGGTTTCTGGGTCTCTTGGGCTTCGGCCATGGTCGTCTCTCTCCCTGCCGGGGCCGGCTACGCTAGGAGGCCTGCTCTGAGGCCATGTGCTGGCGCCGGTACCACTTATCGGCTTCCTCGTCCCAGTCGTCGGTGCGCACGTAGGAGATCGAGCGCGGCTCGCGGATCATGTTCGGGTCCACCTCCAGGCCGATGCCCTCTAGGAACTGGGCGAGGCCGATGCGCTCGATCATCTCGCCGACACGTTCGTGCTCGAGGGCGTTCTCGGCGAAGAAGTCGACGATCTCCTGGGCGAGTTCAAGGATGCGCTGGTAGTCGCTGTCGTCACGCAGCGGTAGGAACGGCACCACCACCGTCCCAAACAGGTCGCCGATGCGCAGGGTCCGCTTGCCGCCGACGAGGATGGTCACGCCTCGATCCTCGCCGGGGGAGAGGGCCTCGGTCATGACGTTGATGCAGTGCATGCAGCGCACGCAGCTGCGGTTGTCGATCTCCAGGGTGTCGTCGTCGTTGAGGCTCAGCGAGCCCGAGGGGCAGCGGCTGATGACGTTGTCGATGGTGTGCTTGCGCCCCTTGCGGCGGACGAAGTCCTGGACCGCGGCCTGGTCGACCTGGATCTCGTCGCGCCAGGTGCCGATGACGGCAAAGTCCGAGCGCTCGATACTGTTCATGCAGTCGTTGGCGCAGCCCGAGACCTTGAACTTGAACTTGTAGGGCAGGCTCGGCCGGTGCATGTCATCGAGGAAGTTGTTGACGAGCAGGCGGTGGATCTTCTGCTCGTTGCAGCAGGAGTGCTCGCAGCGCGCCGCGCCGACGCAGGACATGCCGGTGCGCACCGCCGGGCCGGCGCCGCCGAGGTCGAGGCCGTACTCGTTGAGCTCATCGAAACAGGCCTGGACGTTATCCGCGGTGATGCCCTGGAGCATGATGTCGCCGGTCTGCCCGTGCAGGGCGATCAGCCCGGAGCCGTGCCGCTCCCAGATATCGCAGATATCGCGCAGCAGCTCCGTGGAGTAGTGCATCCCCGCCGGGGGGATGATGCGCATGGTGTGGAATTCCTGCGCCTCGGGGTAGAGCGGGGCCCCCGCCTCGTCCTTGAGCTCGGTAAAGCGTGGGATGATGCCCCCGCCATAGCCGTAGACGCCGATGGTTCCGCCCTTCCAGTAGCCCTTGCGGTCGGTGTAGGAGTGTTCGAGCTGCGCCAGGACCCCAGCGAGCATGGGCCGCTGCTCGGCTTGGCGTTTGAGGCCCGTGACGAAGCTCGGCCAGGGGCCGCTCTCGAGCTCGTCGAGCTGGGGGGTGTTGTAGTGCTTGTCGCTCATGGCGTTGTTCCTCACCTCGCCTGCGGCTGCCGGGTCCGGGATCGGGCACCGCGCTGATCCCGGTGCGATTGTGGCCCAAGCTAGCCGTGGTTCGAGGAGGAAGGGAATATCCATTCGCGGAGTTGAATAGGAATTATGCCTACCCCTTTCGGGATATAGCGGGTGGCGCTACACCTCGAACTACGCTGATTTCTTAGCCACGCTATCGTGGAGGTTCGGTTGCACTACTGGGAGAGCGAGGAGGCACCGGCGCTGACCCCTGTGCCCACGATGGAGGTGGTCTTCCCCCTGTATGGCCGTGCGTTGCCTGAGGCCTACGCGGTGCCGTTGGCCGAGGCGCTGGCTGTCTACCTCCCTGACGCCATGGCGAGGGATGAGATCGGCGTGCGCGTCAGCCATATCCCCGACAGCGGCCATGGCTGGCAGCGAGCGCGAGGTCAGCCGCTCCTGCTGAGCCGGCGAGTACGCTTGGTGCTACGGCTGCCGCTTGAGCAGGTGTCGGCTGTCATGGCGACGCTCAGTGGGGCGCAGTTGCTGGTGGCGGGTGAGCCCCTGCTCCTGGGGCAGGGGTGCAGCCGCGAGCTGCCGTCTGCAGAGACGGTCTATGCCCATCGAATCTTGGGGCTGGGCGAAGAAGAGGGGACCCTGCTGGAGGCGGCCCAGGAACGGCTGGAGCGCTTCTGGGGGATCGAGCCGCGGCGCATGCTCTGCGGCCGTGCCGAGCGCTTGGTCTTGCCTGACCGGGTTGCAACCACCCGGAGCCTTCTGCTCGATGGCATGGGCGCGGATGCCGGCCGTCGTCTCCAGGCGCATGGGTTGGGCGAGGGCTTGCGCTGGGGGTGCGGTCTGTTCATTCCTCATAAGGCGGTCATTTGATATGCCAAAGACACATTGGTTCCGGGATCTCGAGCGGCCTCCGGAGGAGGTCGGTGCAGCCGTCGCCATGCGGGCCTGGCGCAGCGCCACCTCCGCGGTACGGACCCTGGCCGAGGATGGACCGATTACCGACCGTACCGGCGGACACCTCGCCCTGGTCGAGGAGCTGCTGCTGCTGGTGGTGCAGCATGCGGACCGCCTCGCCTGGCTGCGGGGGATCGGGGATGGGGCCCGCCGTCGCTTGATGGAGGCTATGGTGGAGCGCCTGGCTCACGGTTTTAGCGATCATGCCGGGGAGCAGGAGGCGGGGCACGCTTTCCTCAAGCGTGCCGGAAGGCGGCTCGATGAGTACGCCACCATCGCCTATGGTGGCAATGATGGGGAAGAGCCCGGCTTTGCCGTCTACAATCTTCTAGGCAGCCGTGGTTGTGAGGCGACAGGCCGTGACCGGGATCTCTGGCTCCACGGGCGCCTGGCCGAGGTCGAAGGCCCGGAGCTGATCGCCGAGATGCACCCGGTGGTGGTGGAACTGTTGCGCAACCTAGAGACACCCGGTGGGGTCTCCGCGGGCTAGGCTTCCGGCATAAGGCGCCTGCTTGCACAGCAAGGAGTTTCCCCCCGGTGAGCAAGCGAGGGCAGGGGGGACAGGATTGTACATACGCAAGCGGTGGTGGCAGCCGCCCGGCGCAGCGCTCAGTCAAGGCTGGCGGACGGGGGTGCCTCTGCTCATCGGTGTGGCAACGAGCCTGGCGGTCTTCGTGGGCGGCTGGGGGATCGAATACCTGGCTGTGGCCTACGGGCAGGAGCTGCAGCTGTCGGCGCTGCCCAGCTGGCGCTGGTGGGTGCTCGTAGCCGCTGCCGTGGTCGTCGGCGGGCTCGTTGCGTTAGCCCTGCGCCAGTGGCTGCGCCTGTACGCCTCGGAGCAGCAGTTCCGTGAGTTGGTGCAGGGGGTCAATGGCGTGGTCCTACGCTGGGATGCCGCTGGGATCATCCGCTTCATCAATGCTTACGGGGAGCAGCTGTTCGGCTACGACGCAGGGGAGATGATCGGCAGGCGGCTGCTCGACACCCTGGTCCCCGAGCGGGATCGTGATGGTCGCGATCTGCGTGCCCTGTTGGCGGGTGTTCTGCGCGACCCTGCGGCCTACGCGGTCAACGAGAACGAAGTGCTCACCCGCGATGGCACCCGGTTGTTGATGCTCTGGAGCAACCGGGCGCTCCGGGGGCCCGATGGCCATGTCCAGGAGATCCTCAGTATCGGCCATGACCATACGCGCCGGCGTGAGGCAGAGCTGGAGCTAGAGCATGTCACTCGCTATCTCACGGCGGTCACGGAGGCGATTCCCGATATCGGCTTCGTGCTCGATGACCAGGGCCGCTACGTGGATGTCTTCGGCGGCTACGACAGCGTGCTCTACCATGAAGGGCGGATCCTGGTCGGCTGTACGTTCCACGAAGTCCTGCCCGCCGAGGTTGCCGATCGTTTCCTGGCGGTGATCCACCAGGCGCTGTGGGAGCAGCGCCTGGTGACCGTGGAGTACCCCCTGGCGGCCGAGGAGGTGGTGCCGGTGCTGGAGCGTTCCGGCCCAAGCGGCGAGCAGTGGTTCGAGGGGCGTGTCTACCCCCTGCCCGGGGGGATCCGAGGGCGCCCCGCCGTGGTTTGGCTAGCGCACAACATCACTGAGCGCAAACGGGCTGAAGAGCAGGTCCGTTATCTGGCCTTGCACGATGCGCTGACCGGCCTTGCCAACCGCAGCCTTTTCCAGGATCGGTTGCAGCAAGCCCTGGAGCTGGCTTCGCGCCAGGACAAGCGGATCGGTCTACTATTCGTGGACCTCGACGGCTTCAAGCCCGTCAACGACCGCTATGGTCACCACGTCGGCGATCGGCTGCTGTGCTACACCGCGCAGCGGCTGGAGCAGCAGGTTCGCAGCTCGGACACGGTGGCCCGCTTCGGCGGCGATGAGTTCGCTGTGCTGCTGCAGGATGTGCACGGGGTGGAGGATGTGGAGCAGGTGGCCGATAAGGTGCTGGCGGCGTTGTGCGAGCCGATGAGAGTGGAGGAGATTGAGTGCGCGGTGGGGGCCAGTGTCGGCGTCAGCCTCTATCCCGAGCATGGCACGGCTTGTGAGGAGTTGCTGCAAGCCGCTGATCAGGCGATGTACCGCGCCAAGGCTGATAAGCGGGGCGGCTATCGCATGGCCGCCTCCGCTGCCGGCTGATGCCGGGCCAGCGCAGGGATCTCGCGCCGGCCCGGCGCGTGGCTAGTGGGTGAAGCGCGGGACGCGCACCTCTTGCCCCTGTTGCTCGGAGATGAGGAAGGTCTCTAGGTCCGCATACTCAGGGGCGTCGCCCGGCAGGTAGTTGGTGTTCAACGGGGTCATGCACCACTGGAAGCGGGTTCGGATGTCCCATACCCGGCTCTGCGAAGTCCGCCAATACGGGTGGTTGACTAGGGTGGCGTCCTCCTTCTCCAGGTTGACGAGCTTGCGTCCGCTGAGCCACTGGCCGCCGCCGCCGCGGTTGGTATGGCAGTTGGCGCAGCTGTGGTTCCGCTGACCGACCTCGCGATGGAACAATTCCTCGCCACGCTCGATGGCGGCCTGTACGTTCGGGTCGTCCTCGTCGATGTCGTAAGCCATCCCGTTGGACTGGCTGCGCACCAGGATGGCCATATAAAGGTTCTCCTCGGACTGGGTCGGTAGCTCCATCTCCTGCTCTTCGAGCGCGTGGACGGCGAGGAAGTCCTCGATGGACATCATGCGGTCGTACTCGTCAAACCACTTGGGATACTCAGCCCCAGCGCCTTTCAGCTCCTCGATCACGCCCACGGGCCGTAGTTCGTCCGCCGGCTTGATCTCCCCGTGGCAGCTAGCGCAGGACTTGCCGTTCGGGCCGGCCTCATCCCACAGCGGTACGGCCACCTCCTCGGTCTTCATCAGCGCCGGGTTTTCGAAGGGGTCGAGGTCATCGCCTGAATCTGAGACCGGTGGCCGCTCATCAGGGTTCCAGTGGCGATCCACCCCTTCCGGGGTGATCGGCTCGCCGTCCTCGTCGCCGGTTAGGGTCATCAGGTAGGCGACCACGTCCTCGATCTGCTGTTCGGACCATAGCCCGCTGAGGCCGAATGGCGGCATCGGGGTGTCCTCGCCATACACCACGCGCGGGTCGTACACCATCTGATAGAGCCAGGCCTCGCTCGGTGCCCAGTCGCCGATGGTGCGCAGGTCGGTGCCCACATT
>JBKGYE010000010.1:0-41269 GCA_046546255.1 Halorhodospira sp.
GCTCAGCCTCGTGGCGCTGGCGGGGGATGCGCTGTCGCAAGGCGAGGGGTTCATCCGGATGTAATCTTTGCCGGGCATACTGCCAGCCGTTAATGGCAGACCGGCCGGAATCGGCAACGGGGTGGAGGAATGGCTTGAGGACGCTGCTCGCGCTGCTTGAGGGGGCATGGCTCCATATCGGTTGGTGGCTCCAGGCGGTCGTCGCCTGGCGCGATCCCCGTGCCCCGATGGGCGCGAGTCGTGCCCTGGTGCTGCTCGTAGGCGGGCCGCTGCTCTTGCTCGTGCAGGTTGGCCACTTCTGTTGCTTCCTGCTTGATGAGCTCCTCTATCCTGCCTATCGGCGTCAGCCGATTGGGCAGGCGCTCTTTGTCATCGGGGTCCCGCGCAGCGGCACGACGTTTGTCCACCGGACACTGGCTGAGGATGGCCGGCGCTTCCGGGCGCCGCAGGCCTGGGAGGTGGCCTTGGCGCCGGCGATCTGCCAGCGTCGTCTCCTGCGCCGCCTGGCAGGGCTGGATGCCAAGCTCGGCGGCTATGGCCGACGGGGGGTGGAGCAGCTGGTACGCCGTCTCACCGGTGGGCTCGATGCCATCCATCCGGTGGATCTGGCGGCGCCCGAGGAGGATTATCTAACGCTGCTGCCCGCCGGCGGGTGTTTCCTCCTGCTGCTCCTCTACCCCTCGGCGGCGGGCCTCCAAGGGCTGAGCCATTTCCAGCGTCGCCTCTCGGCAGGGCGGCAGAAGCGGCTGCTAGACTGCTATGAGCGATGCCTGCAACGGCAGCTCTATGCGGATGCCGGCCTCGGGGAGGGCGCCGTGCTGCTCTCCAAGAACGCCGCCTTCGGCTCTTGGCTCCAGCCTTTGTACGAGCGCTTCCCGCAGGCCCGTTTCCTGGTCTGCCTACGTGAGCCCCGCAGCGCCCTGAGCTCTCAGATCAGCTCGGTGCAAGCGGCGGAGCGGCTTGGGGTGGCGGTTCGAGGCGCGGCCTTCCAGCAAGAGCTGATCGATGCCTATGCTGGCAGCCTGGAGCATCTTGAGCAGGCGGTGGAGCAGTGCGCGCCCGATCGAGCGGTGGTGCTCGATGCCGCTGATTTGCGTACCGATCCGGGCGGGGTGTTGCGTGCGGCGCTCGAGCGCCTCGGTGAGCCGGTCGATGGGGCCTTGGCCGATCTCCTTGCGCGGCAGCAGGAAGCGGGGCCGGGGACGAGCCGGCATCATCACGATCCCGCTGCACTAGCCTGGGCGCAGCAAGCCATCGAGGTGCGGTTGTGGCCTCCCTATCGCCATCTGCTAGCCTCCGCGTATCGGATCCGAGGGTAGCGCGATGGTGGATTGCCTGCCGAGCCCAGCAGCCCTGCCGCAAGGGGCCGATGCCCGTACGCTACGGGTAGCCTTCTTCTCCGACGCCGCTGCAGGGCGGAATGGCACCGGTACCTACTACCAGGATCTGGTGGCCGCGTTGGAAGATCATCTGTCTGCCGTGGCGCTTTTTGAGCCCAGTGCCGCTGAGGCTGGAGGCGAGCTTTCCCTGCCATTGCCAGGTGATACCACGCAACGGCTGGGGCTGCCGAGGCCCTCGCGGTTGCGGGCGGCGATGCAGTGGTTGCAGCCCCACGTCGTCGTGGCTGCTACACCCGGTCCCTACGGCCTGCTCGGCGCGCGCTATGCCCGGGCCCAGGGCGGCGCCCTGATTAGCGGCTATCATACGGATTTCGATCACCTCTCGAGGCTCTATTGGGGGAGCCTCGGTCGGCGTGTGCTCGCGGCGCCGATGCGTGCCGCGCAGCGTTGGCTCGTTCGCGCCAGCGAGGCGGTGGTGGTGATGGCGCCGGCGTTTGTCCCGACGGTGCGTTCCGAAGGGGCCCGGCAAGTGGCGGTGCTCGGTACCCCCTTGGATCCCCTGTTCCTGGCGCCTCCGCTGGCGGCGCCGCCAGAGCGGATCGAGCGGCTTTGCTTCATCGGTCGCCTGGCTCGGGAGAAGAACCTGGAGAGCGTGGTCGAGGCGGCTCGGGCCTGGCCGCAGCTGTCCTTCGAGCTGGCGGGAGATGGTCCCTTGCGTGGAGAGCTGGAGGAAGCGGCGCGGGAATGTCCCAATCTGCGGCTGCACGGTTGGCTCGACCGCCCCGGGGTACGGGCGCTCCTCGACGCCTCCGACCTGCTGCTCCTGCCCTCCCATGCTGAGACCTTCGGCTCCATCGCCCTAGAGGCCATGGCGCGTGGCCGGCCCCCGTTGGTTACGGCAGCTGCCGGGATCCACGCGTGGCCGGAGCTTGCCGAGGGGCTCTTCCGGCAGGGGTCGGAAGAGCCCCTGAGCGGAGCCCTCGGGCGCCTGCAGGAGTTGCCCGCCAACCGGCTGCGGGCGGTTGCTGTGGAGGCTCGTCAGGCGGCTTTTGGCCTCCATCAGCGAACGATCGCCGAGTGGGTCGCGTTGCTCGGGCATTACGCCCGCGAGCCGGCATGAAGACCCTGATCACGATACACGATGTCATGCCGGAGACGTTGGACCGAGTAGCGTGCTGGGTCGAGCGGCTTCATGCGGCAGGGCATCGCCGGCTGACCCTGCTGGTGGTGCCCGGACGGGCGTGGGGGAGGCTTGAGGTTCGCCAGCTACAGCGCTGGGAGCAGGACGGGATCGAGCTGGCCGCCCATGGTTGGGTCCATCAAGCCCTAGGTTGGGGGGGGGGGTACCATCGCCTCCACGGTGCACTGCTCTCGCGGGCGGTTGCCGAGCACCTAGCGCTGCAGGCGCAGGAGATTGTCGAGCTCATGCGCCGGGCCCACGGCTGGTTCCCGCGTCAAGGGCTGCGTGCGCCGACGACCTACGTACCTCCGGCGTGGGCACTGGGCGCGGTGGATCGCCACCACCTGGCCACCTTGCCGTATCGACGGGTGGAGGTCCTGCGCGGTGTGATGGAGACCTCTGCAGGCCGTCTTAGGCGTCTACCGCTGCTCGGTTTCGAGGCGGAAGGGGGCGTGACGGCATTCGCGCTGCGTGCCTGGAATTGGGGCCAGTGGCGGTGGGCGTGCGGCTCTGGAGCGCCGCTGCGCATTGCAATCCATCCAAACGATGAGCATCTGAGGTTGCGTCGGCAGCTGATAGCGGTCATCCGCCAGGTGCCGCCCTCTTGGCGAATGGATCAAATGGATCAGATGCTTCTGGATCCTGGGGAGGAGCGCTCTTCTCGTACCCGGGCACGCCGATAAAAAGACAGCGGTCCTCGCCTCTGCGACGACCGCCGAATGCCGGCCTAAGCTCCTTAGGGAGCCGATCTAGCCTCTCCCCCATGGAGGTGCCATGGCGGATTAGCGCCGGGGCGACTGCTCGACCCCGCATGCCATCCTAAATCAGCATAGATGACGCGGAGATGACGTGCCGGTTAGGGCGCAATGACGATCGCCCTGTCATGACGCTGTAATCTGCTTGTCTTTTAATGGACAGCAATTGGCGAAACCCCGCCGCGAATGGGAGTGGAGAAGCGATGGCAGGCAGGGTGCTGGTGGTCGAGGATGACTCCGCGGTGCGCGAGATGCTGGTCAGCTCCTTGGAGCGCAACGGTTTTGAGCCGGTATCGGCGAGTGATGCCATGCAGGCGAGCGAGCTGCTGCGTACCCGCCCGCCGGATCTGATCCTGCTCGACTGGATGCTCCCCCAGGTCAGTGGCGTTGAATGGGCCCGCAGCCTCAAGCAGGACGACCGGACGCGGGGCATTCCCATTATCCTGCTGACGGCCCGCGGAGAGGAGGAGGACAAGGTGCGCGGGTTTGAGTCGGGGGCGGATGACTATGTTACCAAGCCGTTCTCTCCGCGGGAGCTGACAGCCCGTATCAAGGCCGTCCTCCGGCGGACCGCGCCGGCAACCTCCGAGGAGCAGGTGGAGGTGAGCGGTTTGTGCCTCGATCCGATGAGCCACCGGGTCACCGGTCACGGCCAGACGCTGGAGCTCGGTCCGACCGAGTATCGCCTGCTGCGCTTTTTCATGGCCCATCCCGAGCGGGTCTTTACGCGGGCGCAGCTGCTCGATCAGGTCTGGGGCACGAATGTGTATGTCGAGGAGCGAACCGTGGACGTCCATATCCGGCGTTTGCGTAAAATCCTCGCCCAGACCGGCCATGACAGGTTGATCCAGACGGTCCGGGGAGCCGGCTACCGCTTCTCCGATCGGCCTTGATCGCGGCATGTGCTTGCGTGGGCTGAACGCGGCGATGGAGCCGGCGCGATGAATCGCAATCCCTGGCTTGCCTATCTAGTGCGCGCAGGTGCGGTAGCCCTGCTGGTCGCCATGGTGGGCGCGCTCAGCGGACGCTGGGTAGAGGCAGCGGCAGTAGCGCTGCTTGGCGGCTACTTGTGGAGCCTGTGGCACCTTCAGCGCCTAGAGCGTTGGCTACGGCTTGGACGTGATCTCGATCCACCTCTGTCGGTGGGCGTCTGGGGCGATGTCTTCTACATGCTGCAGCGGCGCCAGCGGCAGCAGCGCGAGCGCCGCCATCGGCTCTGGCGCGTAATCCGGGAGTATCGGGAGTCAGCCAAGGCAATGCCCGATGCGACGGTGGTACTATACGCCAATCATCGGGTGCTGTGGTGGAACAATGCAGCCCGTCGCCTGCTTGGCCTGAGCTGGCCGGAGGATGAAGGCCAGCGGATCTGCAACCTGATCCGTTCCCCGGCCTTTCGCACCTTCCTGGAACAGGGTGCGCAGACGGCTGATCCGATCACCTTCCCATCTCCGATCGATCCGCGTACGAAGTTGGAGATGCGCCTGGTCCCCTACGGCCGGGAGCAGCGGTTGCTGATCGCCCGGGACGTCACCCGGACCGAGAAGCTTGAGACCATGCGCAGGGATTTTGTGGCCAATGTCTCTCATGAGCTGAAGACCCCCCTGACCGTGATCTACGGCGTGGCCGAGGAGATGGAAGAAGAGCTGGCCGAGCATCGCCCGGACTGGGCGGGTGCCATTGGCTCGCTGCGTAGCCAGGCCCACCGCATGTACCGCCTGGTTCAGGATCTGCTGATGCTCTCGCGTCTCGAGACAGGGGAGGTGACGGCGGAGCGCGAGCCGATCCAGATGTCGGCGCTGCTCGATGAGCTCTGTGCCGAGGCGCGGGCCCTTTCCGGGGAGCGAGGCCATCGTATCGAGCTCGAGGTGCAGACCGGGGTACGGGTCATCGGGGCCGAGTCGGAGCTGCGCAGTGCCATCTCCAATCTGCTCTCCAACGCAGTGCGGTATACCCCCGAGGGGGGGGGCATCCGGGTGACCTGGGAAGTGAGGGAGGGCGGGGCCTATTGTCGCGTGGCCGACGATGGCCTGGGGATTCCGCGCGAGCATCTGCCGCGATTGACGGAGCGCTTCTATCGCGTCGATAAGGCGCGCTCCAACGCCACTGGCGGCACCGGCCTGGGGCTGGCCATCGTCAAGCACGTCATCAGCCGCCACGGCGGGCGCTTGGAGATTGACAGCGAGCCGGGGCAGGGGTCCACCTTCACCCTGGTCTTCCCCCCTCGGGCTGTGACCCGAGAGGTCTCGTCAAGCCTGATGTAAAGAGGCTGTAACAGAGGGGTCAAGCAAGTGTCAGATCCAAGCCTCAGAATTCAGGATGCTGTATGACAGCCAGGTGGGTCCCCCAGCCGGTACCCACTGCCAGCTAAGAGGCTCGACACAGACCTTCAAGCAACTGAAGAGAGGCCCTTATGAAACCGCTGTACAAGCTTGGTCTTGCCGCCGCAGCGACTGCCGTGACAGCGACAGGGTTCGCGGACCCTGCCGCGGCCCGTGATGAGATCAAGATCGTCGGCTCCTCAACGGTCTACCCCTTTGCCAGCTATGTGACCGAGGAGTTCGGCTCGACCACGTCGAACCCGACACCGACGATTGAGTCCACCGGCTCCGGGGGTGGGTTCAAGCTCTTCTGCGAAGGCGACGGGATGGACACGCCGGATATTAGCAACGCGAGTCGGCCGATGAAGGTCAGCGAGTTCGAGCGTTGCCAGTCGAACGGTGTCGATGATATCACCCGCGCCGTGATCGGCTCGGACGGTATTGTCGTCGCGAATTCCGTGGAGTCGGAGTCCTTTGATCTGACCACCGAGCAGCTTGCCCTCGCAGTGGCCGCTGAGGTCCCGCAGGATGGCCAGTTGGTGAAGAACCCGTACAAAAACTGGAATGACATCGACTCAAGTCTCCCAAATCAGGAGATCCTGGTCTACGGCCCGCCGAGCACCTCGGGCACCCGGGATGCCTTCGAGGAGCTGGTGGTGGGGGCCGCCACCGAGGAGATGGACGCCTATGACGGGGCATACACCAAGATTCGTGATGACGGTGCCTACGTCCCCGCCGGTGAGAACGACAACCTGATCGTGGAAAAGCTCAGCCGCAACCCGCAGGCGCTGGGGGTCTTCGGCTACAGCTTCCTCGACGAGAACCGCGACGTCATCCAGGCGGCCAAGATCAATGGCGAGGAGCCCACACCAGAGGCGATCTCCGAGGGAGACTACCCGATCTCCCGGAGCCTGTACTTCTACGTCAAGAACAGCCACGCCGATGAGGTTTCCCCGCTCTATGACTATGTCGAGATGTTCATGGACGAGAGCATGATCGGCGACGATGGCCATCTCAAGGGTGAGGGCCTGATCCCGTTGCCGAGCAGCGAGCGTGAGCAGATCCGGGAGTCGGTGAACAGCCGTGAGAAACTGTCCCGTGAGGATGTCGAGGAGGACAGCAGCTAAGCGGCATGTGTTGGTAGCGGCCGGGGGCTGATGAGCAGCCCCCGGCCGTCTTTGTTGATGAGAAGCGAGGAATTCTCTTGAGCACGAGCCAACTGATCCTAGGCTTTGCAGCCGGCGTGCTAATGCTGAGCCTGCTTGCCTACGTCCTCGGTCGTCGCCGGGCGCTAAGCGTCGCCGGCGGCGAGCGTGCGTTGCATTCCCGTTCCGGCTTCTATGGCTGGTACGCGGTGGTCCTGATGGCGGCGCCGGCGATTGGTGTGGCGTTGCTGGCGGCCTTGCTCGATCTGCTGGGCTGGGTGAGGGCCCCAGCACCGCTGGTGCTGGCAGCAGCGCTAGCCTTGGCGGCAGGCGGGCTTTGGGGGAGTCTCTGGACGATCCGTCCCGGCCTGCGGGCGCGGAATATCGTTGAGGGTGTGGCGCGATGGCTGCTGTTCACGGCTGCCTTGATCTCCATCCTCACCACCCTGGGGATCCTGCTCTCGATCCTCTTCGAGGCTATTCGCTTCTTCCAGATGGAGGACTTCTGGTACTTCATCACCGGCACCACCTGGAGCCCGGATAGCGCGTTCCTCGGCGGAGCCGGTCGTGGCATGGAAGAGGCGTCGGATGCCAAGTTCGGCTCAGTGCCGCTGTTCGCCGGGACCTTCATGATCACGGCCATCGCCATGGCTGTGGCGCTGCCGGTTGGGTTGCTCTCGGCGATCTTCCTATCAGAGTATGCCTCGCAGAGGGTACGCGGGGCCCTCAAGCCCGCCCTGGAGGTGCTCGCCGGGATCCCGACCGTGGTCTACGGCTTCTTCGCTGCTGTGACGGTCGCCCCTTTGGTGGTCAACGTGGCGCAGGGGCTGGGGCTGAGCGCGAGCTACGAGAACGCCCTGACCCCGGGGATCGTCATGGGGATCATGATCATCCCCTTCGTGTCCTCTTTGTCCGATGATGTGATCAGCTCGATCCCGATGAGCATGCGCGAGGGGAGCTATGCCCTCGGTGCAACGACTTCGGAGACCATCAAGTACGTGCTCCTGTCGGCGGCCCTGCCCGGTGTGGTCTCGGCCTTTATTCTCGGGGTTTCGAGAGCGCTCGGCGAGACCATGATCGTGGTCATGGCGGCTGGGCTGCGCGCCAACCTGACTGCCAACCCGCTGGATTCGATGACCACCGTGACTGTGCATATCGTCGATCTGCTTACCGGTGATCAGGAGTTCGACAGCGCGGTCACCCTCTCGGCCTTTGCCCTTGGCTTGGTGCTCTTCGTCGTGACACTGGTGCTGAATACCGCTGCGTTGAAGATCGTCCGGCGCTTCCACGAGAAGTACGAGTAATGGTCCAGGAGAACGGAATGACGGCTTCCACCCCCCCACAAGCGGAGCGACGCCTACGTCGGCGGTATCGCCAGGAGCGGCGCTTCAAGGCCCTTTCCTTGGGGGCCATCACCCTGTCAGTCCTGTTTATCCTCCTGTTTTTCGCGGACATCATCCAGCGCGGCTATCAGGCCTTCTATCAGGCGGAGATCCGTGCTGAGGTGACCTACGGTACCGATGGTGTCCCGGTAGAGAGGGAGCTTAGCCCTTTATTGAGCCGTGGCTGGCTGCGGATGATGTTCAGACACGTAGAGGAAAACCCGGAGCTGGAGGGGAAGACGGTGACCCGCTGGGTCACAGCGGACTCCAAGGTAGGGCAATACCTCAAGGGTAAGCACTCTGGGCTGAGCGAGGCGGAAGAGAACGTCGTCGATGAACTCGAGGAGGCGGGGCGAGCGCGGCTAGCGTTCAACAAGAACTTCTTCACCCGCGGGGACTCCAAGATGCCTGAAATGGCGGGGATCCAGTCCGCGGTGGTGGGCTCGCTGTTCACCCTCGCCGTGACCATGGCGATCGCTTTCCCGATCGGGGTGATGTCCGCGATCTATCTGGAGGAGTTTGCCCCGGATAACCGGTTCACACGCTTTATCGAGGTCAATATCAACAACCTCGCAGCGGTGCCCTCCATCCTCTACGGTCTGCTCGGGCTGGCGATCTTCATCAATTTCCTGGGGGTGCCTCGCTCCTCGGCGCTAGCGGGGGGGCTGACGCTGGCACTGATGACACTGCCGATCATCATCATCAGTACCCGAGCGGCACTGCGTGCCGTGCCGGACTCGGTTCGGGAGGCGGCCTTCGGAGTCGGCGCCAGCCGGCTGCAGATGGTGCTCCACCATGTGTTGCCGCTGTCCCTGCCCGGCATCCTCACGGGCTCGATCATCGGCATGGCGCAGGCGATGGGTGAGACCGCCCCGTTGCTGCTGGTGGGGATGATGGCCTTCATCCCCGACGCCCCGGATGGGATCACCGATTCGGCGACGGTGTTGCCGGCACAGATCTTCACCTGGACCTCGATGCCGCAGCGCGCTTTCGACGAGATCACAGCTGCGGGGATCCTGGTCTTGCTCGCCGTGCTGCTAACACTGAACGCAACCGCCGTCTTGCTACGCAGACGCTATGAACGGCGCTGGTAAGGAGCTGATCTATGCAAATGTCTCAAGTACACGAGAAGCCACGGGAGCGAGCGGGGGGTGCGGTCCGCGCCACCACCCCGCAGCCAGAGGAGCTGCGCGAAGGGGGAGACCCGGTGAAGAGCCACGAAGGAGCACATCGCAAAGGCGCGGCTGGTGGATCAGGCAGCCTGGAGGCGGAACGTGAGCGGGTGAGTGCATCGCCTGCTGGCGCTCTACCCTCGAAAGTGGCTGTCCGTGATCTCAATCTCTGGTACGGGCAGACGCAGGCGCTTTTCGACGTCAGCCTGCAGATCCCGGAAAAGCAGGTGACAGCGCTGATCGGGCCCTCGGGGTGCGGCAAGTCGACCTTCCTGCGGTGTATCAACCGCATGAACGACCTCATCCCCTCGGTGCGCATCGAGGGGCAGGTGAGCCTTGACAGCACAGACCTCTATGGGCCCGAAGTGGACGTGGTGCAGCTGCGCTCGCGGGTCGGTATGGTCTTCCAGAAGCCCAACCCTTTCCCCAAATCTGTCTACGAGAATATCGCTTACGCCCCACGTATCCATGGTATGGCCCGCAAGGGTGCGGAGATGGATGAGCTGGTGGAGACGAGCCTACGCCGGGCCGGCCTGTGGCAGGAGGTTGCCGATCGCCTCCATCTCCCCGGTACCGCTCTATCCGGCGGTCAGCAGCAGCGGCTGTGTATTGCGCGGGCGATTGCCGTGGGCCCTGAGGTGATCCTAATGGACGAGCCTGCCTCAGCCCTTGATCCGGTGGCGACCGCCACGATTGAGGAGCTCATCGATGAGCTGCGCGAGAACTATACTATCCTGATCGTGACCCATAATATGCAGCAGGCCGCGCGTGTGGCGCAGTACACGGCCTTTTTCCATCTGGGTGAGATCATCGAGTTTGATCGCACCGATACGATCTTCACGAACCCGCGCGAGCAGCGCACCGAGGACTACGTTACTGGCCGTTTTGGCTGAGGAGCGCTCCATGACCGAGGATGAGGATCTTGAGCAGGGTTTTTTCAGGCAGCACACCTCACGGCGCTACAACAGCGAGCTAGAGGACATCCACAGCCGCGTACTCTCCATGGGGGGGCTGGTGGAGCAGCAGCTCGTTGATGCCGTGACCGCTATCGCGGAGACTCGTTTCGAGCTCGCTGAGAAGGTGGTCACTAGCGATTACCGCATTAATGCGCAGGAAGTGGCCCTGGACGAGGAGTGCACGGAGATCCTGGTCCGGCGCCAGCCCACCGCCTCGGACCTGCGGCTGGTGCTCGCGGTGATCAAGACAATTACGGACCTGGAGCGTATCGGCGACGAGGCCGAGCGCATCGGCCGCATGGCGCTCCATTTCCTGGAGATGGACCGCCGCAACGGCCCCATCGAGGAGCTCAGTGAGATGGGCGAGCACGTGCGTGGCATGCTCCGTGGGGCCCTGGATGCCTTCGCACGGATGGATGTCGAGCAGGCGGTGCGCGTAGCCCAGCTGGATATCCAGGCCGATAGCCAGTATGAGGTCATCATCCATCGGCTCATGGAGCAGATGATGAAGACCCCGGAGATTATCCCGCGTGCGATGGACGTGATGTGGACCGCTCGCTCGCTAGAGCGTATCGGCGATCGCTCGCGGAATATCTGCGAGTACGTGATCTATTTCGTACGGGGCAAGAATGTCCGCCATATCAGCTATGAGCAGATGGCGCAGGAGGCGACGGGAGATCGTCACTAGGCTTGCGCTACAGCCGGATGCTGTCGAGCTCCGCCTATAGGTGCACCCTTTGGCCATGATTAGGTGCGCGCGCACGGCGCTGGAATTGAGGTCCCTGAGCGCAACCCCGCCTACACCTCGGTGATCGGCCGGCACAAGTCCGCGCAGCGCTAAGGCATCTGCGAGTACCAGGCCGCCGCGCTGGTGCTGGCGCGGCGGGCTGTTGACCTCTCCGAGTGGCCGAGCCGTCGCGACCATAACGCCTGCCCCCTATCCGCGAGGAATTGGCACGTGTGGTCGTTCTGGAGGCGAGGTCACTCGCAGGGCAGGGGAGCGGCTCCTGCAGCTCAGCGCCCGGGTGGCCGACTACGGATTGATACCTATCGTCTCCTGCCTAGGAGGCGGATACGGCACAGTCGTGATCCCCATAGTCAGGTGCGGGTGCGTCCCGTACGCGAACCGCTACCTCAAGCGTTCGGGTAGTGTGCCGTGGAAGATTTGTCCATGGCTTGAAGAACGGTGCGCTGTACGTGGAGGCCCAGAGCCCGGGATAGGGCCCCCTGGACGAGCAGGTCGGCAAGGGCGTTGGGGAGCTGCTCAGTGCTATGTACGCGGCGCAGGGCACCGCTTCGCTCCAGCCGTTGTACGGCAGCCATGCTCGCCGGGCAGGATGCACATCCCCAGAGGGTGCCCTGATCGCCGGCGACCATAGGTAGTGCAGCGCGGGCGGCGGCGGTTGGGTCGGGGCTGCCACCGGCTACCAGGGTCGATCCTATAAAGGCGCACTCCGCTGCCATGTGGGCTGCCACGAGGGTTGCCTCGTGGTCGGTATCCACCCAATAGGCCTCGGCTTGGTCATCGTCCGTGGCGGTATCACTGTGACGCAGGGTGCGGAGACGGTGGAAGCGCAGTCGCGCGGTAGTCTCAAAGGCGTAGCGAGGATCAGCCAGGGTGAAGATCAGTACCAGGGAAGGGTGGCGCTCCCGCAGGCAAGCATGGGCGCGCTTGAGCGCGGGGATCTCGCTCGGATGGATGCCGGAGGCGATCCAGGCGCGGCGCCCTTTGCCTATGCGCTCTTGCAGCGTCACCGAAAAAGAAGGGGCAGTGCTTGGTTCCGCTTCAGGCGCGGGGTATGTAGGCAGGAGCGGCTGTGCCGGTGTCAAGCTGGCTGAGTTCATAGGGGTCTCCGCTAATTGCATGCACGATCAATGGCTGGCCAGCGCTAGATCCAGCGGCAGGGCCAGGCTGATTTGGGCCAGCACGGCGCCGAGCAGGGCGCCGGCGAGCACGTCACTTGGGTAGTGCAGGCCGAGCACGACGCGCGAGGCGCCAATCAGTGTGGCGACGGGGATCAGCCACGGGGCGAGCGCTGGGTAATGGGCGATCGCCTGAGTGGTGAAGGCCACGGCGTGCAGGGTATGCCCTGACGGGAAGCTGTAGCGGTCTAGCGCTGGGGTTGCCGGTATCAGGGCGGGGTCGGCCTCGTAGGGACGTACGCGTCGGGTTTGGCGCTTGAGCAGGGCGTAGAGCCCGGTGGCGATGGTGCCGGTGGCGGCCATCTGCGCTACGGCAGGGGCTGCTGGCAGGCCCTGGCAGAGTAGCAGCCCGGCCATCAGGGCGTACCAGAGGGCACCGTTGCCGAGCCGGCTGGCAGCCACGAAGAGGTGCCTGGGTAGGCGCAACTGCTGCAGCCGGCTCAGGGCCAGGCAGAGGGCCAGCTCTTGGCGCTGGAAGCGAATCAGGGCTTGCTGCATAGGGGCGCCTCCTCAGTGGCCGAAGAAGGGGGCAGCGCAGCGGCGGCAGCCAGGATGCGGCCGAAGCGGCGTGCGATCTGCTGCCAGCCCAGGGACCTCACGCTCTGCCGGGCGGCCAGCCGCCAGCGCTGAAGGGTCTCCGGCGGCAGGAGTGCGGTCCCCAGGGCGGCCTCGATCCAGCGATCGGCGTCTCCGCGGGGGACGATCCGGCCGTTGACGGTGTCGAGGACGTACCGCCCTGCGGCGGCGTCATCAAAGGCGACCACAGGCAGGCCGCTGGCCAGGGCCTCAAGTGTAACATTGCCGAAGGTCTCGCTGAGGCTAGGGAACAGGAAGACATCCGCCGAGGCGTAGTAGCGGGCAAGCTCATCGCCGCGGCGGATGCCTGGGAAGATCAGCTCCGGATGCTGCCGCTGGAGCTCAGCGCGCAAGGGGCCGTCCCCGACAAGCGCGAAGCGCGCCCCGGGGTAGGCAGCACGGATGCTCCGGAAGGCCTCAATGGCTAGCCCGAGGTTCTTCTCCGCTGCGATGCGACCGACATAGAGCAGCACGGGGGCCTCTTCGGTGGCGCCCCACCCCGCACGCAGCTCTGTGCTGCGCTGCTCCGGTGTGAAGCGTTGGGTATCCACGCCGCGTCCTAGGGTTTCCACGCTGCGATAGCCCTGAGCCCGCAGCTGCCGGGCCAATTCGGCGTCCGGGACCAGGGTGCTGGTGGTGGCGTTGTGGAAGGCGCGCAGATAGCGTGCCACGAGGGGGGTTAGCAGGCTGGCTCCGTAGTAGCGGCTGTAGGTATCAAAGCGGGTATGGAAGCCGCTGATCACTGGCAAGTTGAGCCGCTGAGCAGCACGCAGCGCGGCGTAGCCGAGCGGGCCTTCCGTGGCAATATAAGCTACTTCCGGTGGCCGCCGTCGCCATAGCTCCTCGAGGAGATGCGGGCGAACGAGCCCGCAGCGTATGCTGGGATAGCGGGGTATGCCGAGGCTGGGCACGCTGTGCACGCCTTCCTCATAGCCCCGTGGGCGCTCCGGGTGGCGCGGGAGGATCAGGTCCACGGTGGTACCGTCACGGCGTAGCCCGGCGGCGAGCTGGGCGAGCGTGGTGGCGACCCCATTGGCTTCCGGCGCATAGGTCTCGGAGACGATGGCTACGCGCTGTAAAGGGGGTTGTGTGGTATGAGGCGCTTGGATCTTCATACCCTGGATTCTGTCGGGACGAGTTTGCAGGGTGATGAAGGGGGCGTGGCGGCGGGATGAAGGGTGGGGGCGGGCTGGTTGTCGTCGGTTTAGAAGGGGTGCGGGCGACGCGTCAGGTGGCGGAGGGTGTACCCCCGGACCGCTGGGTAGACCGGTGCCTGGAGCCAGCGCTGTACGGAGTCGCGGTGGACAGCCAGCTCATCGGCGATTTCCTCCGGGGTGTGTCCCTGGCGGTGCATACGCAGGGCGGTGTGGTAGAGTTCAGTGGGGGTGCTTCGTGCCATGGTGCTTAGCTCCTCGGTCTGTGGAATCGATGTATCGGTACCCGCGCTGAGCGGGTTTCAGGCTAATCTCGCAGGCGCTGATGAAAAGGTCATGAAGACGGTCTGAATCTTTTGTGACATACGCTGCAGCTCGCTGCCGGATCGTGTCAGCGACTGTCTTTTCGGCCAGAACCCGCGTTAGGCTCTAGCTCTCATCGGACCTAGGCAGGATCCGTGATCCGTATGCGCAGGGCTCGGAGCCGAGGAGGAACGGATAGCCTATGGGGTATGAGAAGATGCGCTTTGGTGTGATCAATCCTCAGCCCTACATGGAGCCTGCCCTCAAGGCGCTGGAGGATCGGTTCGAGATCGATCGTCTCTATCCCCACGGCTGGGATAAGGAGGCGCTGCGGCCGATCGTGGAGGATTGCCGTGGACGAAGGCTCCGATCGGTTGCGGGGTTCGCACAGAAGGATGCCTTCCACCACCTCCTGCTCAATGAGGCCCTTGGTAACCAGGTGCCGAGCCGTATCGCGTTCTTCTACTGCATGAACAAGTACCTGATGCGGACTCTGGAGCGGGATCCGTTCTTCTTCACGGCGGTGGATCCGCTACAGGAGAGCGATGAGGCGATCCTCGCCAAGATCCCTGAGGCCGAGTGGCCGTTGATGCTGAAGAACACCTCGCTCTCGCTCGGGCGTGGTATCTTCCGTATTCCTGATGCCCAGACGCTGCGCCAAGTGCTCGCGGCCTACCGCCGCGATCAGGCGCTGCAGCAGGAGCTTGCGCAGCAGTATGCGGGCTACCTTGATGGGGTTGCTGCCTCCGAGATCCCCGAGCAGGCACCGCCGCTCGTGGCTGAGCACCTGGTCGATATGAATCGGGCGACGGAGTACTGTTACGAGGGGTACGTTACCCCCTCCGGGGAGGTCGTCCACTACGGGTTGACCGAGGAGGTGTATTTCGCCAATCACCAGGCGCTTGGCTACCTGACCCCGCCGGTGTCGATCAGCCGCGATATGGCGACAAAGATCGAGGCCTGGGTGGAAGACTATATGGGCCGTCTTGCTGCGTTGGGCTATCGCAATCAGTTCTTCAATCTGGAGTTCTGGCTTATGCCCGACGGACAGATCCACCTAACCGAGATCAACCCGCGTGCCGCCCATAGCTATCACTACAACTACTGGTACGCTTTCGGTCATGAACTCTATGCTGACAATCTGCTGCTGGCAGCCGGCGAGATACCGTCCGGGCCGACCCCTTGGGGTCAATGGCGCCATGGTGAGCTGCATGCGTACGCGTTGATTGTGCTGATCACGGCACGTGAGCCCGGTCGGGTCGCGGAGATCCTCGATTACGAGTATGTCCATCACCTGGAGAGCGAAGAAGGGGTCCTGGTCCGTCATCTGCGCCAGCCCGACGAGGTCATTGAGGAGGGGGAACTCTCCGCGGCTGGGGTGATGCTCCTGCAGCTTTGGATCACCGGGCAGGACTCGCGCGCGATCATCAGCGGGGAGCGGGAGATCCGCTCGCGCATCTATCGCAACTGGCAGGAAGCGCTGGACTACCCGCCGTTCTGGCGGATTTGAGCTCCTGTTCCTCGGCCTTGCCGCGAGTGCTACGATTCAAGGCCCGTTCGGTCCTGGCGGCGGCAGTTGGCGGCGCGCGGTCGGGTGCACTCAGGGGGGCGCTATCCCCGTGAGTGAGGAAGTGGGCTGTGCATCGGGGTGATGAGTCATGAGTGTAAGGAGCCTAGGCGGATGTCCGTGACCCTCCGGGAACTTGCCGAGCTTGTTGGCGCTGAGGTGGTTGGTGATGAGCAGCGTGCGGTGTCTCGGGTGGCCCCGCTGGCGGAGGCGGACGGTGCGGCGGTGGCGTACTGTGCCGATAAGCGCTATCTCCCGGAGCTACAGCGTACGCACGCGGGGGCGGTGCTGCTGCGCGACGAGCATGCCGAGGCATGCCCGGTGGCGGCGCTGCTGGTCGACAACCCCTATTACGCCTACGCCGCGGTCGCGCAGCATCTCCATCCCCCTCACCGGCCGGCGGCAGGGGTGCACGCTGCGGCCGTGGTCGCTGAGGAAGCGCATCTCGGAGCGGGGGTCAGCATCGGTCCCCATGCCGTGATTGAAGCCGGAGCCGTGCTTGAAGCGGGTGCGGTCGTGGCGGCTGGGGCTTATGTCGGGTCTGGTGCACGGGTCGGTGCAGACAGCTGGGTAGGGATGCACGCGGTGCTCGCAGACGGATGCGTGCTCGGTGCACGGGTGCTGCTCCATCCCGGGGTGGTCATCGGGGCGGATGGCTTCGGCTTTGCCCCCGGACCCGAGGGGGCGGGGTGGCGCAAGGTCCCGCAGCTTGGCGCGGTGCGTATTGGTGATGACGTGGAGATCGGTGCCAACACCACCGTCGATCGCGGGGCTCAGGTGGATACCGTGATCGAGGCGGGCGTG
The DNA here is from genome assembly GCA_046546255.1 of Halorhodospira sp. GTDB lineage: Bacteria > Pseudomonadota > Gammaproteobacteria > Nitrococcales > Halorhodospiraceae > Halorhodospira. The sequence continues at coordinate 16,576 of JBKGYE010000010.1, forward strand.
AAGCTGGACGACCAGGTGCATATCGCCCATAACTGCCGGGTTGGGGAGCGGACGGTGATTGCCGGCGGCACCGTGCTGGGCGGCAGTGTGCGCTTGGGAGCAGGCTGTATGATCGGCGGTCAGGCGGCGATCACCGATCATGTCGAGATCGCCGACGGGGTCGTCCTGATGGGGATGACCGGGGTGACCGGTTCCATCCGGGCGGCCGGGGCCTACGGCTCCCCGCCACCCATGCAGCCACTGCGACAGTGGCGGCGTAATACGGCCCGCATCACCCGGCTGGATGAGCTTTTCCGGCGGGTACAGGCCCTCGAAGCCCAGGCCTCGCGCAGCGATCCTGGCAGTGATGCGCAGGAGCCGGACGCAAGCGAGCGCGTCTGAGGCTTGATACGGCAGCAGCGCCTGCATCGGGGGCGGCAGGCGCTGCCAGGGAGCCGATCAGTCGAGACGGGCCAGGATCTCCTCCTCGACAACCTGCTGATCGAGCGGACCGATCTCCTTGTAGACGATCGTCCCCTCCTCATCGAGCACGTAGGTCTCCGGCGTGGCGTAGACGCCCCAATCGATGCCGGCACGCCCCTCCGGGTCATAGGCGATGGCATCGTAGGGGTTGCCGCGCATTTGCAGGTACTGCTGCGCCCGCTGGCGTTCGTCGCGGTAATTGAAGGCGTAGACTTTGACGCCCTGCTCAGAGAGGCGCTCAAGCAGGGGGAAATCCTCGTGACAAACGGGGCATGTGGAGCTCCAGACATGGACCACGGAGAGCTCATCGATGAAATCCTCCTCCGTCAGGGTCTGCTCTGGATCGCTCAGCTGCTCCAGCTCGAAGGCCGGGGCAGGCTTACCCACCAGGGGGGAGGGGAGCTCTTGGGAGTCGATGCCGAGGCCGACATAGAGCAGGCCCAGGAGCGGCAATGCGATCAGCAGCGGGATCAGGATGCGTTTTTTCATGAGCGCTGTCACCTCTGTGCAGGGGCCGACGCGATGGCGCCAGGCCTTTTTCTTAAATCGTAGACCGGTGAGCAGGAGTAGCGGTTCCCGGTGTCCCTTGGGCCGCCGGTGCAGGCCCAGGGGCGGCCGCTGTTACTGCGCCAAGTGCTTTTTCAGGCGGTTGAGCGCCTCTGTGTCCCAGCCCTCTGGCTCGGTCAGCCTATGCCAAGCATCGATGTAGTCCTCTACCGCATAGGTATGTCCATAACCGGGGGGGGCGCCGCCAGCGGCGATGTCGGCGGCGAGCTGTAGCGCCGTAACCACCGGGTACCAGCGCAACTCCGGCGAGACGTCCGGTCCTCGCGGTGGCTTTAGCCAGTCCGGTTTCTGATAGAAGATGCTCGGTGCGAAGAAGGTAATCGGGTCGCTGGCATATTGCAGAAAAGCGATCCGGAAGGACCCCCACTCCTCGTCTGGGGTATCGAGGCCGTTGTGCTGGTTCATAAAGCGCACCACCTTGCCATCCCGGAACTCCGGTAGCCAAGCGGGGCTATCCGGATCGCGTCGATGGGTGGCCGTACGCCAAGTCTCGCTGCGAAATGGTGGACCGCTCCAGAGGATCCCGTCAAAGGGGTCCTGGATGATGTCGAAGGTATCGAACGAACGGTCGGAATTCAGTGCTCCCAGGCTCAGCCCGTGTAGGTAGAGTTCCGGACGCTGCGCCTCGGGCAGGCTGTGCCAGTAGCCGTAGACCGCTTCGAACAGCGTCCGTGCCGTCTCTACGCCGTAATCCCCCTCGACCATCAGCGCTAGTGGGCTGGGCAGGTAGGAGTACTGCGCGGTGACCGTGGCGGTATCGCCGCGATGCAGGTATTCCAGGCTGTCCACGGCGGCAGGGTCGATCCACCCGCTGCCCGTCGGGGTGGCGAGGATGAGGATTGAGCGGTCGAAGGCCTCGGTGCGCTGCAGCTCCTTGAGGGCGAGCTGCGCCCGCGCCTTTGGGGTCTCAGCGGCGTTGAGACCGATGTAGATGCGGATGGGGGTCGGCGTAGGCTCACCGAGGAAGGCTTCCAGGTCTGTGGCCTTGGGTCCCGAAGCGACGAAGCTGCGCCCCTGTCGGCCGAGGTCCTCCCAGTTGACCGATGAGATCGGACTGCCGGTGCGTACCGGTAGCTCGGGGCGCTCTTGGCCATCTTCGATGAGCGCATCGACCTGTTGGTAGGAGGTATCGGCTGCACGCAAGGCCATCGTCAGCAGCACGCCGTCAATGACCCCCCAGAAGAGCACGAGGGCGGTGACGACGCCGATCAGATGCGAGACCCGTGTCGGGATGAAGCGCTGGAGCCGGCTGGAAAGGAACCGAAAGGTTTGCCGGAAGAACCGCGTGAAGAGCAGGGCGGCGACGAAGATCGTCACGGTGATCGCGGCTACGCCGAACGGCTGGACGCCGCCGGCGGGCTCCAGCCCCATCTGCCGGCGTACTGAGTCCTGCCATCCCGGGGCGTCCCAGATGAAGAGCGCGGCCACGAGGATACAGGCGATGGCTGCTGCCCAGTGAACCGGGCGCTGCGCACGGCCGGTCAGTTGAGGTAGCTGTAGGTAGGCCCATAGGGCGCTGAGGCTCGTGCCGATAGCATACCCTGCAGTGAAGGAGAGGCCGCCGAGTACGCCTTGAAAGGCAAAGGGCCGAGGGACGAGGCTTGGCGTCAACGAGAAGGCGAAAAACAGGGTGCCGAGCAGGAGTCCGACCGTGGACAGTGGGGTGATCCGAGACATCGGTTACCTTGGTTGCAGGGGGGGGGTCCCCTCAAGACTACGTGAGCGGCGCCTAGGATAGCGCATCCGGGGCGGCGCTTGCCCACCACTTGCTACATGTTGTCGTGGAGGCTCGTCGCTGTGGTGGATCCTGCTTGGGTCTGGGTATTGATCGCGGCTGTGCTCCTGGTGACGCTGGCCTGGCTCGGAGGACCCCTGCTGCTGGTGGACTTGGCGGTGGCGGCGCTGGTGGTGACGGTGGTGACCGCGCTGTTGCCAGGTCTAGCGCTGGGGCATCAGCTGCTACTCTATCTGCTAACGGCACTGCTCTTCTTGCCCGCTTGCTATGCCGTCGCTTTCCGTTGGGTGAAGCATCGCCATCGCCGGGTGGTGGCACCAGCCGAGGGGTATGCGGGCGCCCAAGGGGTGATTGTCTCTCGGGGCACGGGGGTTGGTGTACGCGTGGACGATGAGGTCTTTCCTGCGCAGGCGATCGACGGCAGCGAGCTCACGCCCGGCAAGCCCGTAACTGTGGTCGAGATGCGAGGGATCACAGCCTTTGTGTGTCATCGTCCTTGGGCTTGAGCCGGAAGAGGCGGAGAGCGAGGCGGAGTGATGCCGTTGCCCTTGGTAAGGGATGCGTCGAAAGGCCGCGTCTTAGGGGGGCGTACCGGGGAGTCGATCGCCACTACCATAATACGGCCGCCGTGACCCGATGCAGAATGGATCTGGCGATATGAGTGATGCAGGCCTGACCTTGCTACTGCTCCTCTTCCTCGCCCATCTGCTGGCTTTTGCCGTTGTTGGGCTGAGGCGGCGAGCGCCTTACTACGGAGCCGTGGTGGTCACCTTCTCCCTGCTCAGCGGCTCCGTCGCAGCCCGGCTCTATGTCCCTGAGATCACCCTCTTCAACGGCTATCCGCTGTATGAGGTATTGCGGGTACTGGCTTGGCCTGCAGCCGCTGTTTCCCTGGGGTGGGCGTTGTTGCGCCTGCGTGCTCGCCGGGCGGCGCGCGTCGGTGAGGAGACCCGCCCCTGAGCGTTCCTAGTGGACGCCCCTGTGCTGGCCCTGCTGGTCGGACGGTCAGCGAGCGTTCGTGGCCGTGCGCGCTGTGTGGTGGCTCACTCCGTAGCCTGATGGACCGGCAGCCCCTCCGCTTTCCACTCGGGGTAGCCCTCATCGAGCCGGGCGCTCTTGACCCCATGCTGGCGTAACCGCTGCACGGCATCCAGGGCCAAGGCGCAGTAAGGGCCGCGGCAGTAGGCGACCACCTGCTGGCCTTCCGGCAGCTCCTGTAGGCGGGCTTCCAGTTCCTCGACGGGGATATTGATCGCTCCAGGCAGATGGCCGTGCTCGTACTCCTCCTGCGGGCGGACGTCGAGCAGGGTGACTGTGCCGGCACGCAGCTGCTCAAGGAGCTCCTGGGAGGAGAGGGTCTTCAGGTTGTTGCCGTCCCCCTCGAAGTACTGCTCTGTGAGCCGGCGGACCTCTGCGACGTTGCGTTCGGCCACGCTGCGCAGGGCTGCGATCAGGGTCAGGACTTGGTCGTCCGCCAGGGTGTAGTAGACGTACTTGCCCTCCTTGCGGGCGGTCACGAGGCCGGCCCGGCGCAACTGCTGCAGGTGTTGCGAGACGCTGCCGACCGGCAATCCGGTGAGCCGTGTGAGCGCCTCGACGCTGCGCTCGCCTTGTGCTACGAGCTCAAGCAGCTCCAGGCGGTACTCATGGCCCAAGGCCTTGGCGACACTGGCGAATTGCTCGAAGAGCTTGCGTCTTTGCATGGTATCCGGCATCTCACAAATCAGTGCTGCGTACAGGGCTTTAGTGGGCTGCAGCGGGAAGCTGCATGCCGTTTACGGTACGTCGATCCATTGATGATTATCAAGTCCCCCAGGGCGAGGGCGCTTTAAGCGCCCTGCTGCCCCGCGCTGAACTGGTCGAAGGCCTCGAGAGCCTGGGCACCGTAGGCGAGGGCGGGGCCGCCGCCCATGTAGATGCATAGCCCGATGGTCTCGATGACCTCTTCCCGGCTGGCGCCCTGCTTGGCTGCTGCCTTGGTGTGGAAGGCGATGCATCCCTCGCAGTGGGTGGCGATGGCGATGGCGATGGCCATGAGCTCTTTATCCTTGGCGCTCAGCGCCCCGTCCGCTGTGGCGGCTTGGGCAAGGCTGGAGAAGCCTTTGCCGACCTCCGGGTGGCCCTTGCGGACTTCCTGGAAGAGTTTGGAGAGCTCGTTGGCGGTCTGATTCCAATCGTTGTACATGGTCTGGCTCCTCTGCCGGGGCGCTTGGAAATGACAAGGCCCCGTCCTTACGGCACGGGGCCTCTGGATTGGGCGAGCGCTAGTGTACCTCAGCTAGCGTGGTGACCGGAGGCACCGGAGACGCTCGTGTGGTTGGCGGTGCCCTCCTCGCCACGGATCGGGATCTGCTCGATGCGTTCGCTCTCGCCGGGCTGTGTGGTTTTGGGCAGGGTCACCGTGAGCACGCCGTGATGCAGCTTCGCCTGGATCTGCTTCTCCTGGATCGGTGCATGCAGCGGGATGCGACGCTCGAAGGCGCCTTCGGAACGTTCGGTGAGGTGGGCCTCAAGTGTCTGTTTGCTGTCTTCCCCGGAAGAAGGCGGTACCGTCAGCTCTGTGGCCTGGGTATGCTTCTCGCCGGCGAGATGGAGGACCCCGCTGCAGATGTCATAACGGAGCTGGAGATCGCGCTCGCTTAGCCCGGGGACCTCGGCGACGACGTAAAGCGCCTGTGGATCCTCATAGACATCCATCTGCAGTCGGGCGCCCTCTTCGGTGGTTTCCATGCCGCGGGCCTTGCGGGTCTCATCCTCAGCCTCACCGAAGATGGTGGAGGAGAAGCGCACATACCACGCAGCGGCCTGCACCTGGATGATGTAGGCCAGGGCGATCACCAGCGCGGCGTTGGCCCCCTGCGGACCGAAGGCGTTCATGGCCACGGCCAGGGCAATCGAGAGATTGCGCATTACCGAGCCGTAGACCAGGGCGATGCCGTCGCCGCGGTTGAGGAAGAGCTTCGCTACGATCGTGCTCAACGGGAAGTTGATCGCGTAGAGCAGCGCCACCGGGGCGATAACCAGCAGCAGCTTGGAGGGTGCCTCAAGGATCGTTGCCGCGTTCAACGCCATGGCGATGAACACGATACCGAGCACCCCGAGCGTCGACAGTGCAGGGAAGCGGAACGACCAGCGCTGCTTGAAATCCTCCTCGCCGAAGATCCGGATCATCAGGCGCTGGGTGAGCACGCCGAGGACCAGCGGCAGGATGACGATGATCCCGATCTGCTGGGTGATTGCCCAGAAATCGATCTCAAGGGTGGCGCCGAGTAGGGCATCGATGTAGAAAGGTGTGGCGAGGGCACCAAGGATCAGGCCGACGACGGTCATCTTGATCGCCGCGGCGAGGTTGCCCTTGGCAAAGCCCGTCCAGGAGATGGTCATGCCGCTGGTCGGCAGCAGGCCGGCGAGCAGCAGCCCCAGGGCCATGTAGGGCTCATCCGGGAAGAAGTAGAGCCCGAGACCGTAGGCGATAAAGGGGATGACCGCGAAGTTCAGCCCCTGGGTGAGTAGTTGCGCCGGCAGATCGCTCCACCCGACGAGGTGCGATACCCGCAGGGTCACCATCATGGGGTAGACCATGAGGAAGGTGAAGGGGATCACCAGCGCGCGCAGCGGGTCGGCGTTGAAGTAGGCGCCGTAGAGGAAACCCGCCACCAGCATGGCGGGGATCGCCCACGGCAGACGTTTCTGGACCTTGTAGAGTAGCGCCCACATGCCTTGTGCTCCCTCCTGCGTCAAGCGTCCTGGCTTGCCTCGTTCAGGGCTTGGACCCATTCCGTCATGGCGTTATTGGCCAAGGGCATCGGGGCTTCCATGAAGCTGATCACGAAGCGATCGTCGGTCTCGACCACGCTGATCGAGCGTGGGCGGGCCGCCGGGGCCTCCGGTACGGGGAGGCGCAGGCCGAAGCAGAAGATCACGAGCCGCGCGTCACGGATGTCGTCGGCAATCTCATGCTCGGGCTGCTGGGTCGTGTGGCTGTAGTGGTCGAAGGTGGCGATGTAGGCAACCCGTGAGTCCGCCTCAATGCGCCGGTGCAGGTGATCGAGGATGGAGTCGACCGTATGGTGGGTATCCGTCTTTGCCAGCTCTAGGCTCTGGACAGGGTAGGTATCGCGCAGCATGAAGCGGTTCAGTGCCATTGGTGCCTCTCTGTCGGTGGTGCCTTTCTGTGGCGTGGATGGAAGGTTGCAGGATACTGCGGGGCATCGGCCGTCGCTGCTGCACCCGGCAGATGCCCGGTCAACGCTGGTACTCAGGCGATGACGCCGGCCTGCTGGAGCCACTCGGTGAGACCGGCCTGGTTCATGGCCCCCATCTTGGAGTCTGCGACGGCGCCGTCCTTGAAAAGGACTAGGGTGGGTAGGGCACGAACGCCGTATTGGGCGGCAACATTCATATGCTCGTCGACATTGACCTTGGCGACCTTGAGCTGGTCACCGTGCTGCTCCTCGAGCCCCTCCAGGGCCGGGGCAAGCGCCTTGCACGGGCCGCACCAGGCTGCCCAGAAATCCACGAGGACTGGCTTATCGGCCTGGAGGACCTCCTGCTCGAAGGTGTTCTCTGAGACGTCGGTGGGCATATGGACTCCTGTTCCAATTAATCATCTATGTATTAATAGAATGACATGCAGGTGAGGCATCCTGTCAATGCCTGCAGCTGCTGCTCTAGAGCGCTGCCCTACAGCCTATAACCCGCATGTCCCGCCGGGGCAGCAAGTCGGTGCCGGCTCTGGCTCTGATCGCCCCCCGCTGCTGAGCACGGAGCCGCCGGAGATTAAGCGCTCGACCGGGGCTTCCTCGGGGGTGTCACCGGGGTCGCGCCCTGTGGCATGGCAAAGCTCGCCCCAGGTGCTGATGTGCTCGTCCATGCCGTGCTGAACCTCGACGACTTCGCCGTTGCTTGGGCACCGGTAATCATAGGTCGGCATAAGCCCTCCTTTAATCAATAGATGATCATTCCAGAATCGAATATAAGGACGCCTGGGCGGTGATTCAACTCGTCTGCAGTGCGGGTGCCAGCAAGAACCTACATACGGTATACTAAATCATCTAATTCAATCGGTTATGCAATTCTTTGCATCTAAGAGGTGAAGCGCGTGGTTGGGCGAGAAGTGACCGTGCAGAGCTGTTGGGGGCGTGGACGGCAGGCCTTGGGGGGTGGCGTCTTGCTGGGGCTGAGCGCGAGTGTGGTGGCTGTTGGGGCCGAGTACTGGGGTGGCCTGGAGCCCTGCGTGCTGTGCTGGGCGCAGCGTGGGGCCTTGGGGCTGCTGACGCTGGTCGCCCTGCTCGGGGTGGTGCTCTGGCCGCGCTCGCGAGCAGGGCGCGGGGGACTTGCGAGTGCACTGGCCGTGGCGACAGCGGGTGGAGTGGCACTCGCTGGGCGGCATCTGTATGTGATGGCGAATCCGGAGGTGGTCGATTGTGGCATGAGCCCGGAGGTCATGCTGCAGATGCTGCCCTGGCAGGAGGTGTTGCTTGAGCTGGTCACTGGCAATACCGATTGCGCGGAGGCAGCAGCGCTGCTCGGTGTCCCGCTGCCAGTGGCGAGCTTCCTGACCTTTCTGGTCCTTGGCGCCTTGTCCACCTATGCCCTGACCCGCTCCGATTGAGCCCTCGACGGCTTGCCAGCAGGGGAGCGCCGCCGTGATGGGGGCAGGAGCAGCTCTCTTGTGAAAGATCAATCTTGTGGCTAGGGTGGCCGCATCAGTGTCTTGCTGGCACGCTGCCTTGGCTAGAGTGGGCCCGTCATGGAAGGACAAGCCTCTGCCCCCTTGGTGGACCCCTGCGGACGCCCCGTGACGTACCTGCGGCTTTCGGTTACCGACCGCTGCGACCTGCGGTGCATCTATTGCGTTAGCGAGCGCGTGACGTTCGCCCCCCGCGCGCACATCCTTTCCCTAGAAGAGCTGGAGCTGGTAGCCCGGGCCTTTGTGCGCCTAGGGGTGCGCAAGATCCGGATCACCGGTGGTGAGCCCCTGGTCAGGCGCGGGGTGCTCGGTCTGCTGGAGCGCCTGGGGGGGGTGCCGGGTCTGGAGGAACTGGTGATGACCACCAACGGCGCTCAGCTGGCACGCTCTGCGCAGCGGCTGCGTGAGGCTGGGGTCAGCAGGGTGAATGTCAGCCTTGATACGCTCAGGCCGGAGCGCTTTCGGCGGATCGCGGGGGCCGCACGGCTTGAGCGTGTCCTCGCCGGGATCGAGGCGGCTCGGGAAGCTGGCTTTGAGCGGGTCCGCATCAATTGTCTCGCCATGCGCGGGCGCAATGAGGATGAGATCCCCCAGCTGGTGGGCTACGCGGTCGAGCGAGTTCTGGACATCGCCTTCATCGAGGAGATGCCCCTCGGGGGGCTCGATCGCCATGACCGTGCGCAGGCGTATATGGCCGCTGACGAGGTGCGCGCGCGCATCGAGGCGCGCTATCCGTTGATGGCCGTGGCGCCGCGGCCGGAGGCTGGCCCGGCCCAGGAGTACCAGGTTGCCGGTACCGCGACACGGGTGGGGTTCATCACCCCCCATTCGGGCAACTTCTGTGAGACCTGCAACCGGGTGCGGGTCACGGCTGAGGGGATGTTGCTACCGTGCCTCGGGCATGAGCGCGGTAGCGATCTGCGCGCCGTACTGCGCGGATCGTCAGGGGGGTGCCAAGGTCAGCTGGAGGAGGCGATCTGTAGCGGGATCCGTCACAAGCCGGCGGGTCACGGGCTGGACGCGCAGGCCCTGGCGCGTCCCCAGCTGCTGCGGTTCATGAGCGCCACGGGCGGCTGAGCCCGCCCGGGGGCGTGCGCTGCTGGGGGGGCGTCAGGCTTGGCTGAGCCACTGCACGGGGTCGAGGACCTGTACGCCGCCGGCGCGCAGGGTGGCGATCGCGGCCTCTGGCTCCTCGAAGCGCATGAAGAGCACAGCGCGGTCTGCAGTCCCGAAGGTGAAGGCGTAGGTGTAGAGGACGTTGTGGCCACCCTGCTCAAGGACGCTGAGCACCCGAGCCATGCCGCCGCGCTCATCGGGTACCTCGAGGCCGACGACGTCATCGACCCGCACGGCGCACCCGGCTTCTTCCAGGACCCGTTTGGCTTGCGCCCAGTCGGCGACGATCAGGCGCAGGATCCCGAACTGGTCGGCGTCAGCGAGGGAAAGGGTACGGATGTTGATCCCCGCCTCGGCGAGGATCTGGCACGGTTGCTTGAGCTGGGACGGCTGGTTCTCGAGGAACAGGGATAGTTGCTTGAACGTCATGCCTCGCCCTCACGGTTGTCGACAACCCGCTTGGCCTTGCCTTCGCTACGCGGCAGCGAGCGCGGCTCCGTGAGCCGTACCCCGACCCGCAGCCCGATGACGTGCTCCAGGGCGTCGGCGAGGCGCCTGCGCAGCGCTTCCATATCGCCGACCGTATCGCTGAGCACGGCCTCGGTGACCTCGACGGCAACCTCCATGTGGTCGAGGCTGCCGCGGCGGCTGAGGGTGATTTGGTAGTGGGGCAGGGTGCCTTCGACCTCAAGCAGCGCTGCCTCCACCTGGGCCGGGAAGACGTTGATCCCGCGGATGATGAACATGTCGTCGCTACGCCGGCTGATCCGCTGGATGCGCCGCACGGTGCGCCCGCAGCGGCACGGCTCGGGGAGGATGGTGGTGATGTCCCGGGTCCGGTAGCGGATCATCGGCATCGCCTGTTTGCTCAGGGTGGTGAGCACTAGCTCGCCTTCCTCGCCGTCGGGCAAGGGGGTCCCGGTCTCCGGGTCGATGATCTCCGGATAGAAATGGTCCTCGAAGATGTGTAGTCCGTCCTGGGCGCTGCACTCGCTGCCGACCCCCGGGCCGATGATCTCCGAGAGGCCGTAGATGTCGTAGGCGTGGATGCCGCTCTCTTGCTCGATGCGCTGGCGCATCGCCTCGGTCCAGGGCTCAGCACCGAAGATGCCTACCCGCAAGGGGAGGTTCGGCCAATCGATGCCGGCCTCCCGGGCGCGCTCGATGAGGTGGAGGAAATAGCTCGGGGTGGCGCATAGCGCGGTGACCCCGAAGTCACGCATGACCATCATCTGCCGCTCGGTGTTGCCCCCGGAGATGGGGATGACAGTGGCCCCGAGCCGCTCAGCGCCGTAATGGGCCCCGAGACCGCCGGTGAACAGCCCATAGCCGAACGCGTTCTGGAGCATATCGCCGGCGTGGACCCCGCAGGCGGTTAGGGTCCGGCAAACCACCTCCGACCAGACCGCTAGATCCTCCTGGGTGTAGGCCACCACGATGGGCTTACCGGTGGTGCCGCTTGAGGCGTGCAGGCGGACGATCTCCTCACGCGGGCTGGCGAATAGGCCGAAGGGGTAAGTCTGGCGCAGATCGTTCTTGACGGTGAAAGGCAAGTGCTGGATATCGCTCAGCGAGTGGATCCGGGCCGGGGTCATCCCTCGCTGCTCGCAGCGCTCCCGGAAAAGCGGCACGTGCTCATAGGCACGGCTGACGATCGCCTGCAGACGGCTCAGCTGGAGAGCGCGCAGCTGTGACGCCGGCAGGTAGTCAGGTGCGCTGGCAGGGTGGAACACGGGATGCTGGCAGGGCTGCGCCGCTGACTCGGGCATGGTCTCCCTCTTACTGGCTGCCTGGCTGTGTGGCTCGGGGGGATGGGTTGGGGTCCAGGCTCCCGAAGATAACCTCGATGGCTCGGCTCTGGCGGAAGATGCGACTATTCATCTCGTGCAGGCACTCGGGCAGGTGCTCGCGGATGGCGTCGAGCCAGAGCGTCTCGGGGATGGTCTCCAGGTGCGCACTGAGTACGCCGAGCAGGGCGGTGTTGACCATGCGCGCGGCGCGCGCTGCCCGTTCAGGATCCTCGTCCTGGAAGAGCTGCGGTACGGCCTCGGGCGTGATCAGCCGCCCCTGCGGATGGAGTCGATGGCGGTTGGGCGTTACCTGGGAAGTGTCGCTGATCAGCAGGAAGTCGGCCTCGGCGTGGGGAACCATGGGGCTGTGCACCCGCGGGCCGAAGCGCACGTCGCTGCTGACAGAGCCGCCGCGCTGGCTCATGCCATGGATCTCGCTTTTCTTGACGTCGTGGCCGGCTGCGAAAGCGGCGTTGGCGAGGATGTCCGAGGCGGTGACAATCCCCTGGCCACCAAGACCGGCAATGACGATGTTGGTCACGGTGGCCTCGCTCATGAGGAAGATGCCTGCTCGGCTTGGAAGGCTGCCAGTCGCCGGCTGGCCAGGGAGCAAGGATGCCGAGCCACGATGACGGTCAGTCGCTCACTGGCGAGGGCATCCTGCAGGAGGCGGTCGAATTCCTCGCGGGCGTTCACCGGGTCGACGGTATAGACCTCGGTGATACCCAGGGCCAGGGCGATGGCCTCGTAGTTGAGCTTGCTCGCTGCCGGGTGATGGTCAAGCCGCCGTCCCGTGCCCGGGTGCTCCTGCAGGCCGGTCATCGCTGTGGTGTCGTTGTCCAGGACGAGCACCACATGGCCTGTCTCGGGCGGGTTGTAGGCCATCTCTGAGAGCCCCGGCAGGCCAGTGTGCACGAAGGTGCTATCGCCGATGACGCTGACGACGCGACGGGCCTCGTGGGCCGGTAGGGCGTGGCGCAGGCCGAGGCCGACCCCGATGCTCGCGCCCATGCACACGCAGGTATCCATGGCCTCGAAGGGGGGCATGACGCCGAGGGTATAGCAGCCAATGTCCCCGGCGACGATGCAGTCGAGACGGGACAGGGCTTGGAAGACCTGGCGGTGGGAGCAGTCGGCGCACAGTTGCGGTGGCTTGCCAGCAGCTGCCGGCTCGGGCTCCGGGCTCTCATCACCCGCAAGGATGCGGCGAACCCGGTCAGCGGTGAGCTCGCCGAAGCGGAAATGCTCGGGCTTGCCCTCAACCGGGATGCCGGCGGCACGGGCGGCGGTGTAGAGGTAGGGATCCCCCTCCTCAATGACCACGCAGCGTGCCACCTGCTCGGCGAAGGCGCGCATCTCCTCGATGGCCAGTGGATAGGTCAGCCCCGGCTTGAGCAGGCGTGCCCGCGGTGCCGCCTCGCGAGCATGGGCGGCGGCTACACCGTTGGCGATGATCCCGAGCTGGGTATCCTCGCCCGATTCCGTGATCAGCTCCGCAGGGACCTCTGAGCGGGCGAGCTGGTGCAACCGCTCACGCAGGCGCACATGGGCAGGTCGGGCATAGCCGGGGATCATCACCCGGCCGGGGATATCGCGCTGGTAGCGCGGAGCCGGGACCTGCGCCCGGTGGTCCCGGCTGTGGACGGGGCTCTTGGAGTGGCAGACGCGCGTGGTCATACGCAGGATCACCGGCAGCTGAAAGCGGGCCGAGATCGCGAGCCCCTGCAGGGTGTAGTCGTACGCCTCCTGGGCATCACCGGGCTCAAGCATAGGCGCCCCGGCCGCCTCGGCGTAGCGCCGGGTATCCTGCTCATTCTGGCTCGAATGCATACCCGGATCATCGGCAACGACCACCAGCAGCCCTTCGGTCACGCCGGTATACGTCGCGGAGAACAGGGGGTCGGCTGCCACGTTGAGGCCAACGTGCTTCATCGTTACGAGTGCGCGCGCGTTGGCATAGGCGACGCCGAGGCCCACCTCCAAGGCGATTTTCTCGTTGGGGGCCCACTGAGCGCGGCCGCCGAGGGTGTCGAAGCGCTCGAGGATCTCCGTCGAAGGGGTACCCGGATAGCCTGTGCCGAGGGAAACAGCACCGTCGAGGGCAGCCTGGGCGACGGCTTCGTTGCCGGTGAGGAATTGTTGGGGCATGCCGCTGCTCCTGGCGATGAGTCGTTGTCCTGACGGGAAAATCAGGTCGTGTAGAGCATAGAGAGCCATCGCTGGCCGATCAAGCGCACCCCCGTCTGCCTGTGCGCGGGGATGTGGCAGTGCGCAATGCATTTGACCCGCTGCCCTTTATGAGGGTAATTTTCAAAGGCTATTGTTCACTGCACAATACCGTAGGAAGCATCGGGAAGGATCGAGCGCGTGACTTCGGCACTGACACAGATCGCCCTGGCAGGCGGCGTCATGGCAGGGCTAGGTACCCTCCTGGCGACCGTGCTCGCCGTCGCCAACCGGTGGCTCTATGTCTATGAGGACCCGCGGATCGAGGAGATTGAAGAGCTCCTGCCGCGGGCGAACTGCGGCGCGTGCGGGCTGGCCGGTTGCCGTCAGTTCGCCGAGGCCCTGATCGAGGGTCAAGCGGAACCTTCCCAGTGTACTGTCAACGCCTCCGAGCTGAATCAGCAGATCGCTGACCTGCTCGGTGTCAGCGTAGGGAAGCAGGAGCGGCTAATCGCCCGACTGGCCTGCGCTGGCGGCACCCACGTGGCAGCTAACCGGGCTCGCTACGAGGGGCTCAAGTCCTGCCGGGCGGCGGCCTTGGTCGCCGGCGGCGGCAAAGGTTGTGTCTGGGGCTGTCTGGGCCTTGGTGACTGTGTAGAGGCTTGCAGTTTCGGCGCAATTGAGCTCAACCGGTACGGCCTGCCGATCGTGGATGCCGAGCGATGCACCGGCTGCGGTGACTGCGTCGATATCTGCCCCAAGAACCTCTTCAGCCTGCACCCTGAAAGCCGCCGCCTCTGGGTTGCCTGCAGCAACCAGGACCCGCAGGACGAGGCCGAGGCCCAGTGCGAGGTGGCGTGCACCGGCTGCGGCCGGTGTGTCGCCGATGCACCTGAGGGCCTAATCCGGATCGAGAATCATCTCGCGGTGATCGATTACAGCAAGAACGATCTGGCATCCCCGGTCGCGATCGAGCGTTGCCCCACGGGCGCGATCGTCTGGCTGGAGGACGGTGATGAGCCTCGGCGGGGTGCGGGCGCACGGAAGATTACCCGCAAAGAGCCCTTACCGCGCATGGAACCCCTGCCTCGCGTCTGAGGCCTCGCGCTACAACCCGCCTGGCAAGCCGATCGGTGCGGTATGTGCCGATTGGCGCCGCGGCTTAGCGCCCGGCGGTTGGGGAAGGATTTCAAATGAGCATCGGCCCGGCTGCGGCCGAGCAATGTACGGAGGCGATATGCTTTTTAAGCGCACGACATCGCAGGAGCTGATCAAGTACCAAGGCACGCGCGGAGCGATGGATGGCAACAGTGCCGTCATCCAGTGCGAGCGCGAGTCCTCGGATGCCGCAGGCGCCTATCCCATCACGCCCTCAACCGATATGGGCGAGATGTGGGCCGAGGAGGTCTCCAAGGGGCATATCAATGTCTCCGGGCGCTCGCTGATCTTCATCGAGCCGGAGTCGGAGCACGCGGCTGCGGCGATGACGGCCGGGCTTTCCATGACCGGCCTGCGCGCCATCAACTTCTCCTCGGCGCAGGGCGTGGCCTTCATGCACGAGTCGCTCTACGCCGCGGCTGGCAAGCGCCTGCCGTACATCCTCAATATCGGCTGCCGGGCGATCACCAAGGGGGCGCTGAACGTCCACGCCGGGCACGATGACTACCACTGTATCGACGATACGGGGTTCTTCCAGGTCTTTGCCAAGAACGCCCAAGAGGCGGCGGACCTGAATATCATCGCCCACAAGATCGCTGAGCTTGCCCTCAACCCCGGCGCGGTGGGCCAGGATGGATTCCTGACGACGCATCTGATCGAGTCCCTGCGTATCCCCGAGCGCGAACTCATCGCCGAGTACCTCGGCCGTGCCGACGATGAGATCGAGACGCCGACACCGGCGCAGCGGCTGATCTATGGCGACAAGCGTCGCCGCATCCCAGCGATCTGGGACGTCGATAGCCCTGTGCTTTCGGGCTCTGTACAGAATCAGGACGCCTACATGCAGCAGGTGGCCGGGCAACGCCCGTACTTCTACGATCACGTCCCGGAGATCGCCGATGCCTGCATGCAGGAGTTTTTCCAGCTCACCGGTCGCTACTACGCGCGCGTCTCCGGCTACCGCATGGAGGATGCCGAGTACGTGCTCATGGGGCAGGGGAGCATGGTGGCCACTGCCGAGGCCGTAGCCGACTACCTGCGCGAGAAGCGCGGCCTGGCCGTGGGCGTGGTCAATCTGACCATGTTCCGGCCGTTCCCGGGCGAGGAAGTGGCCAAGCTCCTGCGGGGTCGCAAGGGAGTGGCCGTGCTCGAGCGCACGGATCAGCCCATGGCCGAAGATCTGCCGATCGCCCGCGAGGCTCGGGCGGCGATGACCAAGTGCCTGGAGAATCGCATCGCCGGTCAGGGGACGCCGTACCCTGGGTACCCGGCCTTCGGTACCGGCGAGATGCCACGGATCTACTCCGGCGCCTACGGGCTCGGCTCTCGAGATCTGCAGCCTGAGGGGCTGATCGCGGCCGTGGAGAACATGCTCCCGGAGGGTGACCAGCAGACCTTTTTCTACCTGTCGGTGGACTTTGTCCACTCCAGCCCAGCGACGCCGACCCAGGAGGTCTACCAGCAGCGCCTGCAGGAGGCCTATCCGGGAATCGAGAAGCTGGCGTTGCGCGGCTCGGAGAACCCGAGCCTGATGCCCGAGCAGGCGATCACCGCCCGGCTGCACTCCGTCGGTGGTTGGGGGGCCATGACCACCGGCAAGAATCTGGCCATGACCCTGTTCGACCTGCTCGACTTCCACATCAAGGCCAATCCCAAGTACGGCTCCGAGAAGAAGGGGCAGCCGACGACCTACTATCTCGCTGCGGCGCCGGAGCCGATCCGGGTGAGCAGCGAGCTCAAGGAGGTCGAAGTGGTCCTCTCGCCGGATCCGAATGTCTTTGATCACTCCAACCCGCTGGCGGGGCTGTCCCGGGGTGGTGTGTTCATCATCCAGTCCAATCTGGACGACGCGGAGGCGGTCTGGGATAGCTTCCCGGCAGCGGCGCAGCGGTATATCGTCGAGAACGAGATTCGCGTCTTCTACCTCGACGCCTTCCGTATCGCCCGTGATGAGGCCTCGGATGCGGACCTGCAGTTCCGCATGCAGGGGATCGCCTTCCAGGGGGCGTTCTTTGCCGCTTCACCCCTTATGGAGCGCCGTGGCCTGACACGTGACTCACTGTTCCGGGCCATCGAGGAGCAGCTTGAGCAGAAGTTCGGCCACAAGGGCCGTCGCGTGGTTGAGGACAACCTGCGCGTAGTTCGTCGCGGCTTTGATGAGATGGTGGAGGTCACCGACAAGCGCCTCGGTGGGCAAACGGCCCAGGCCGGTGAGGTGCGGGGCATGCCGGAGATGCCGCAGATGCTCAAGCGCTTGCCGCAATCGGCGGATGCGCGCTCGGACATCCACCGCTTCTGGGAGCAGACAGGCTCGTTCTACGTCGCCGGGCAGGGTAGCGATAACCTGGTGGATCCTTTCATCGCGCAGTCTTTGATCCCGGCCTCGACCGGTATCTATCGTGACATGACGCAGGTGCGCTTCGAGTATCCGGCCTGGGATCCGACCCGGTGCACGGCTTGCGGGGATTGCTACGCCGTGTGTCCCGATACCGCGCTGCCTGGGCTGGTCAATACCATCGGTGAGGTGCTCGATACCGCGGTTCGGCGGATCGAGAAGAAGCGACCGACCCGCCACCTGCGCCGGGCAGTGCGCGATCTGGAGAAGCGCCTGCGCCCCGCCCTGCACGAGAGCGGCGACGGGGCTGATTTCCACGCCGAACTCGATCGCGCCATCGAGGGGGTGATCCGCGAGAGCAGCCTGGACGGTCAAGACCGGGAGCGCCTGCAGCAGGAGCTTGGCTGGATGCGCGAGCAGATCGGGGACTTCCAGTTCGCGGTCACGAAAGCCTTCTTCACCGCGCAAGAGAAGCGCAATCCGGGTAGTGGCGGGCTCTTCTCCCTGGCTGTGAACCCGTATACCTGCAAGGGTTGCATGGAGTGCGTGCGCATCTGTGACGAGGGTGCGCTGCAGGCGGCGCAGCAGGCTCAGGAAGACATCGAGCGCATGCGCAGGAACTGGGACTTCTGGCTTGACCTGCCGAGCACCCGCCGGGAGTACATCCGCATTGAGGATCTCGACGAGGGGATCGGGGCCCTGGAGACCCTGCTCCTCGATAAGAAGAATTACGAGTCCCTGAACGCCGGTGACGGCGCTTGCCTCGGATGCGGCGAGAAGACGGCTGTGCACCTGTTCACCGCTACGGTGACGGCGCTGATGCAGCCGCGCGTCAAGGCGCACGTGCGCAAGCTGGATGATCTGATCAACCGGATGGAGCAGCACATCCGGCTCAAGCTGGCTGAGGGGATGGATATCTCGGATGTCGGTGCGATCCAAGAGGCCATCCAGCAGCATACGGACCGTGACCTGACCCTCTCGCGTCTCTCTGGGGCCCTCGACGAGGGCCGCGGTAACCAGACAGTGGATCCGGACTGGCTGCAGTGGGCCACCGATGTGCTCGCCAGGCTCAAGGATCTGCGCTGGCGCTATGCCGAGGGGCCGACCGGGCGCGGCCGCGCCGAGATGGGGATTATCAACGCCACCGGCTGTACTTCCGTCTGGGGGAGCACCTATCCGTTCAACCCATATCCTTTCCCGTGGACCAGCCATCTGTTCCAGGACAGCCCATCCATGGCCGTGGGCATCTTCGAGGGCCACATGTCGAAGATGGCGGAGGGCTTCAAGGCCATCCGCATGGCGGAGCTGGAGCTGGCGGGGCAGTACGATCCTGCCGAGCATGACGCCTTCTTCGCCCAATTCAACTGGGAGCACTTCAGCGACGAGGAGTACGCCCTCTGCCCGCCGGTGGTGAGCCTCGGCGGCGACGGGGCCATGTACGACATCGGCTTCCAGAACCTTTCGCGGGCGATGATGTCCGGCAAGCCGGTGAAGGTGCTCGTCCTCGATACCCAGGTCTATTCGAACACCGGTGGCCAGGCCTGCACCTCTGGGTTCATCAGTCAGGTCTCGGACATGGCGCCCTACGGCAAGGCCTGGAAGGGCAAGAACGAGATCCGCAAGGAGATCAGCCTAATCGGCATGGCCCACCGCACCAGCTACGTGGCGCAGGGGACCATCAACAATGTCACCCATCTCCTCGAGAGCTTTATTGAGGGATTGAACGCCCGGCGGCCAGCGGTGTTCAACGTCTATGCGGTCTGTCCGCCTGAGCACGGGGTCGGTGATGACGTCGCCTTCTTGCAGTCGCGCATGGCCGTGGACGCCCGGGCCTATCCGCTGTTCCGCTACAACCCGGATCGTGGCACTACCTTCCGCGAGTGCAGCGATCTGGAGGGGAATCCGGAGATCGAGCGGGACTGGCCGCGCTACACCCTCCACTACCTCGACGAGCACGGCGAGCAGCAGCGCATGGAGCTGCCCATGACCTTTGCGGACTTCGCCCTGACCGAGGGGCGCTTCCGCAAGCACTTCAAGCAGGTGCCGCCGGAGAAGTGGAGCGACGATATGGTCCCGCTCGTGGACCTGCTGGAGCTGGACGAGGACGAGCGCGAGGGCCTGTTCCCCTACATCTGGGCGGTGGACAAGCAGAGCCGTCTGATGCGGGTGATCGTCTCCGAGGAGCTGGTCCGCTCCACCGAGGAGCGTCGGGACTTTTGGCACCAGCTCAAGGGGCTGCTCGGCCTCGACCGCGAGGAGGTCGATCCGCAGCAGATCGCGCAGCAGACCCGGCAGGAGATGGCCCAGCGCATCAGCTCGGCGCTGGTCTCCTTGGCGAACGGTGACGATCCGGGGCAGCTCCCCGGTGCTCTGCAGGGTGCTCCCGCCTCGGTAGAGGCGGGCGCGCAAGCCGGTGAGCCGGCAGCAGCAGAGGGCGATGGCGGTGCTGGCGGCGGCCTTGCACAGGCCTACGACCCGGTCTGGGTGGAGAGCCACGAGTGCACCGCCTGTGACGACTGCATCAACATCGCCCCCGGGGTCTTCGCCTACGACGAGAACAAACAGGTTGTGGTGAAAGATCCCAAGGGCGCGCCGTTCAAGGACATTGTCCGGGCGGCGGAGAAGTGCCCCTCGTTCGCGATCCATCCGGGTACCCCGTTCGATCCCAACGAGCCTGGGCTGGAGAAGCTGGTCAAGCGGGCGGAGAAGTTCAACGAGTCATGAGCGTGCTGTCCTTTCTCAGTGGGCTGACCTTCCCCGGGGGCGTCGCGCCCCCAGAGCGCAAGGATCAGACTTGTCAGGAGCCGATCCGGCGTCTGTCCTTTGCCCCGCGCATGGTGCTGCCGCTAGCACAGCACTTCGGTAATCCGGCGCGGGCCGTGGTGCGCCGAGGGCAAGAGGTGTTCCGGGGGGAGCTAATTGCCGAGGCCGATGGCTGGGCCTCGGTGCCCATCCACGCGCCGGTCACGGGCACGGTGGAGGGCATTCAGCTGATGCCCACGGCGCGTGGGCCGAAGACGGAGTCGATCCTCCTGCGCACCACACCTGGCGATAGTCAGACGGTGCGCTGGGCGCGCGCTCGTGATGTGGAGGAGCTCTCACGCGAGGCGTTGATTCGGAGCATCCAGGATGCGGGGATCGTCGGGCAGGGCGGGGCCTCTTTCCCCACCCACCTCAAGCTCTCTCTCCCGGACGGATACGAGGTGGATACGCTGGTGGTCAACGGCTGTGAATGTGAGCCCTTCCTCAGCGCCGACCATCGCCTGATGCTCGAGGGTACCGCCGACATCATGGCCGGCATCCGGCTAGCGATGCGCGCCTGTGGCGCCCCACGGACGGTCATCGGGGTTGAGGATGACAAGCCCGATGCCATCGAGGCGCTACGGGCGGCACTCGCTCCGGAGGATCCGATCCGTGTCGAGCCGCTCAAGGCCAAGTATCCGCAGGGCTCCGAGAAGATGCTGATCAAGGCCCTGCTCGGGCGCGAGGTTCCCTCCGGTGGCCTGCCTTACCAGATCGGGGTGTTGGTCAACAACGTCGGCACCATGGCGCAGCTGGGCTATCTTCTGCCGCGCGGTGAAGGGTTGATCGAGCGGGTGATTACCGTAGCCGGTCCCGGTGTCGATCGCCCTGGCAACTATCGGGTGCCCATCGGCACGCCGCTGCGCTACCTGCTCGAGGAGGTAGGTTTCGAGGGGGACGATCCGAGCCGGATCATCCTCGGCGGGCCGATGATGGGCAACACCGTGGCCTTCCTCGACGTCCCTGTTACCAAGGGGGTCTCCGGGGTGCTGGTGCTGCCCGAGGCGCGCAAGACCGGCAGTGTGGATGATCCGCAGCAGCCGTGCATCCGCTGTGGACGCTGCGTGGAGGTCTGCCCTGTGGGGCTCAATCCCTCGGAGCTAGGGCGGCTGGCGGCGAAGCGGCAATACCAGGTCATGGAGGAGCGCTACCACCTCAATGACTGCTTCGAGTGCGGCTGCTGCAGCTACGTCTGCCCGTCGAACATCCCTCTGGTGCAGTACTTCCGCATCGCCAAGTCGCTGAACCGGGAGCGTGCCAAGTGATGCGCCCGCGTATCGAGATCAAGACCTCACCACATATCAAGGAGCCGGACAGCGTCGAGCGGATCATGGGTACGGTGGTCCTGGCGCTGCTGCCGATCTGTGCCTTCTCGGTGTATCAGTTCGGCCTCAGTGTACTGTCGCTGCTGGTGACGACGACGCTGACGACGGTGCTGACCGAGCAGGTGCTCAACCGCCTCGCTGGGCGTCATAGCACCGTAGGCGATTTCAGTGCCGTGATCACCGGCCTGCTGCTGGCGCTGACGCTACCGCCGGCCTTCCCGCTGTGGATGGCGGCGGTCTCCGCCTTCATCGCCATCGCCCTCGGCAAGGTCTTGTTTGGCGGGCTTGGCTACAATCCATTCAACCCGGCACTGCTCGGCCGTGCCTTCGCTGCCGGGGCTTTTCCGGAGGCGGTCTCGACCTGGACACAGCCCGGGATACCGGAGCGGTTCACTGAGCTGCTGCCCTCGACACTGGCTGCGCCGTTCACGACTCCGGCATCGGTGGATGCCTGGAGCACGGCCACGCCCCTTGCGGAGTGGAAGTTCCAAGGTGGCATCGAGACGGGAGGCTGGGAGCTGCTGAGCGGCTCGATCGCCGGCTCGGCCGGCGAGACTTCAGCGCTGCTGATTCTTGTCTGCGGAGGTTTCCTGCTCCTGCGCCGGGTCATGAGCTGGCGGATCCCGGTAGCGGTGCTCGGTGGTGCTGCCGTGACTGCAGGCGTGTTCTATGGGTTCGATCCGGCGGCCTACCCATCGCCGCTCTTCGTGCTGCTCTCCGGTGGGTTGATGCTCGGGGCCTTCTTCATGGCCAGCGATCTGTCCTCCTCGCCAGTCACACCGGGGGGGATGTGGCTCTACGGTTTGCTGATCGGGTTCCTGACGGTGATCATCCGCTTCTTCGGGGGATTGCCGGAGGGGGTCATGTACGCCGTCCTGCTCGGTAATGCCGCGGTGCCGCTGCTTGAGCGCATCGCGCAGCCGCGCTTGTACGGCCTGCGTAAGCGGAGGGGGTCATGAGCAGCGGCGGGCAGAGCCAGCCGCAGGCGCCAGCACTGACACCGAGTAGCCGGCTGATCGCCACGCTCGGCGGTATCGCCCTGTTCGCCGGGGTGCTGGTCGTCAGTGTCGTGGAGTGGACACGGCCGATGATTGCGGCCAACCAGGAGCAGGCCTTGGAGGAAGCTGTCCTTGAGGTGCTGCCCGGGGCTACGGAGCGACAGGTGTATGTGCTCACCGACGACGGGCTGGTGTCTGCGGCAGAGGCAGAGGCCGACGGCCCCGTGGTGCACGCGGGCTATGACGAGCAGGGGCAGTTCATCGGGGTCGCCCTTGAGGGTACCGAGCGGGGATACGCCGATGTGATCCGTATCCTCTACGGCTATGACCCGCAGAACGAGCGGATCCTCGGCATGTCCGTGCTCGAGAGTAAGGAGACGCCGGGGCTGGGGGATCGGATCGAGACGGACTCCCGCTTTCTCTCCAGCATTGAGGGGCTAGACGCCAGCCTGAACGAGGCGGGTACGGACCTGGCGCATCGGATCCGGACCGTTGAAGCCGGTGAGGCCGAGGCCCCCGGTGAGATCGACGGGATTACTGGCGCGACAATCTCCGCTGAGGCCGTGGGCGAGGCGCTTCATCAGAGTGCTAGCTCGTTGCTGCCGCAGCTTGACGGCCACTGGTCCGTGCTGGAGAGGAGGGAATGATGGCTGCTGAGCGCGAGCAGGAAGCGATCACCATGGACACCTTCCTCAGCGGCATCTGGCGGGAGAATCCGGTCTTTGTGATGTTGCTAGGGATGTGCCCGGTGCTCGCGGTCACGAACACGACTGCGAACGCCCTGGCGATGGGGCTGGCGACCACCTTTGTGCTGGTCTGCTCGACGGCGCTGGTCTCCGTGCTGCGCACGATCATCCCGAAGGAGGTTCGTATCGCCTCCTATATCGTGATCATCGCCACCTTCGTGACAGTGGTGGACTACCTGATCCAGGCGATCAGCCTGGAGATCTACGATGCCCTGGGGGCGTTTATCCAGCTGATCGTGGTCAACTGCATGATCCTCGGTCGGGCGGAGGCCTTCGCCTCTCGCAAGCCGCCGCTCAAGACCGTGGTCAACTCGGTCGGGGTGGGGGCTGGTTTCACCCTGGCCCTGCTGTGCCTGGGGTCGGTCCGTGAGCTCCTGGGCGCGGGCGAGCTGTTCGGGGTGGCGGTCTTCGGCGAGGGCTTCGAGCCGTGGGTGATTATGCTGCTGCCGCCCGGGGGTTTCTTCGTCCTCGCCGGCTGGTTGCTGCTCTTCGCCTGGGTCAAGGAGCTTCGGGATAAGCGCATGGTCACGGGTAAGGAGACGACTGCGGATGGACGCTGAATCCCTTAGTTTCATCTTCCTCAATGCGGCGGTTATCAACAACTTCGTGCTGGCCCTATTCCTCGGGATCTGCCCCATCCTGGGGGTCTCGGGGAAGCTGGGCACGGCATTCCCGATGGGAGTGGCCACTGCCTTCGTGATGTTCATCGCCTCGCTGGCGGCCTGCGGGATCAACTTGGTGCTGGGCTACTTCGAGCTGGAGTTCCTCAGCTTGATCGCCTATATCGCGGTGATCGCCTCTACCGTGCAGCTGGTGGAGATGGCGGTGAAGAGGTACAGCCCCGCACTCTATCAGGCTCTGGGTATCTTCCTACCGCTGATTACCAGCAATTGCGCCATCCTGGGTGTGGCGCTGTTCCAGACCAGCTATGGCTATGATTTCCTGCAGTCGCTCGCCTACAGCCTGGGAGCGGGGGCCGGCTTCATCCTAGCCATTGTGCTCATGGCTGGGCTGCGCGAGCAGGTCGATCTGGCTGATGTCCCTTCGGTCGCTCGCGGCGCTGCTATGAGCCTGATGCTCGCCGGTATCCTCTCCCTTGCGTTCATGGGTTTTGCGGGTCTGGGTGGGTAGATGATGCTCCAGTATTTGGTCGCTTGTGCGCTGATCTTGGCCCTTTTCGCCGGCTGGGTCGGGATTCAAGAGCTAGCGCGGCGCTTTGCCCAGCGCCATCCCGAGTTCGGCGCGGCGAAGGAGGAGGGTGGCGGCTGTGCCAGTGGTGGCTGCGGGATGTGCAAGCTCGCGACCGCCTGCAGCAGCCGGGAGTGAGCGCGCTCGTGGCGGTTGCCTGTGGACCTGGTGTCGCAGCCCCCGTCGCCGTGGGGGGGGTACTGGCGCAGAATCAGGGGAGACCCATCGAATTACTTGGAGTGCCGTATGCGTCGCCTGCAGAGGCTTCGGGAGAGGGTCCAGCGCAGTTGGGTGCTGGCCTGGCTGGTGGGCGGTGTGCTCATCCTTGTGATTCTGGGCCTGACCCTGCTGGGCATCGGGCGCATGGCCGGCGTCTTCCGCGGTGCTTGAGCGCTTTGCTGCCGCGGCCCTTGAAGGCTATCCCGGAGGTTGGTCCGGGAGTTGGCCAAGCAGCTCCCCTGCTATGGCGTTTGGAGGAGCGTGACGGCCCTGGCAGGAGGCTTGTCGCTACTTGCGGAAGGCAGTCATCACGGCTGGATACCCTCAGGGTGTAGGGGGGCATCATCAATCATTCGCGCTGGAAACCCCGGCGTTGAGGCCGGGGAGGAAGCGCG